>NZ_JAZVJO010000001.1:0-2144 GCF_059453735.1 Peribacillus sp.
GGCGTCATCACGATTACAATAAATTTCAAAGCCATCTTCCCCTGTGTAACCGGTCCTTGAAACCATTACTTTTTTCCCATTTAAATCGATATTTTCTTTAAAAGTAAAAAAGCTCATTTCACTTACATCTGTATTTCCTGCAAGTTTTTGCAGAATTGACTCTGCAAGCGGCCCCTGCAGTGCAAGTAACGCAATCTCATCTGACTTATTTATCAGTTCCACATCCTGAGTCAAGTTTTGCTGCATCCACTGAAAGTCTTTCTCAATATTAGAAGCATTTACTACGACCAGAAAATCATCTGCCGCTTTTTTATAAATCAGTAAATCATCAATCGTGCCGCCATTCTCATAGCACATTGCACTATATTGAGCACGGCCGTCTGTTAGCTTCTGGACATCATTCGTCATTATTTTCTGTAAAAAGGACAAGCTTCCAGGTCCTTTAACTTCGATTTCACCCATATGCGATACATCAAATAATCCAGCTTTCGTCCGCACAGTTTCATGTTCATTTTTAATGCCTGAAAACTGGACAGGAAGTTCCCAGCCGCCAAAATCAATGGTCTTCCCATTACTTGCTGCATACTCATTAAATAAAGCCGTACGTTTTAAATTAGTCAAAAAAATCCCTCCTTTGAGTTTTAGGTATCGCTTTAAGAACACACAAAAAAGGACAGAGAAGCCCGCTTGAGCTTTTTCTCTGTCCTGAAACCTGAAAGTTTTGCCTTAGAAAGGTTTTCCCCTTTGGTGGTCACGGTTCAGCCCGTAACACTCTCCAGAGTTGCGTCCAACAAGAGTTCATTTGCCTGAGAGATTCACTGCTAAGCTTGCTCCTTCGGCGCTACATGACGTAGTCTCTCCCCTTGTCTTCATCCGCATATAATATTTTTCTTAAAATAGTACATAGTAAGGAAATAACTTCGATTCCTTTAGTAAAGTAGTTTGAATTAATAGATAACAACTTAGATACTCCCATCCTACCATTAAGTCTATTTTTTATGCAATCATTTTTTGACTAAAAAGCATACACAAGTGAACGAAATCATAATTCACCTTTGTAACGTTCGCTTTTAATGAACAAACACAAAAAATCCTAGAAAAAAAGAGGATGAAAACGATGAAAATCCAAATATCATTTGATTCCGACTGGAGTAAGAAATTTTTACATAAAACCGCTGAAGATGGACCATGGGCTAACTGGGATTTGTATAAGCTTGCCATTGAAGCGGAAACGCATTTAGCTATCCCTGAGTTTAACGGCCTTCAAGCACCAAAACATTTACCGCAATTAAAGCCGCTGCCCCATCAGCTGGAAGTAGCCAGGCAGGTCGTGGAGACCATGCATGGAAAGGCTATCTTAGCTGATGAAGTGGGCTTAGGGAAAACAATCGAAGCTGGTTTAATATTAAAAGAATATATGATTCGCGGACTCGTAAAAAAAGTATTAATCTTGGTTCCCGCCTCCCTAGTCAGTCAATGGGCATTTGAACTAAATACAAAATTCCATATTCCAGCGGTGATTCAGCGAAAGAGCTACGTCTGGGACAGCTGCGACTGCATCGTCTCTTCTATTGATACAGCCAAACGCGAGCCTCACCGTGACATCATCCTTCAACAAGAATACGATTTAATTATTATTGATGAAGCCCATAAATTAAAAAACAATAAAACAAAAAACTATGAATTTGTGCAACGCTTAAAAAAACGCTTTTGTCTGCTTTTGACTGCTACACCAATTCAGAATAAAGTCGAAGAAATTTTCCATCTTGTCTCCCTGCTCAAACCCGGCCACCTCGGAAACGAAGCCCTATTTTCTGAAAAATATAAAGGCAAGGGCCGGCATGTTTTAGAAGATGAGGATTTGAAGCTGCTCGTTAATACCGTCATGATCCGCAACCGGAGGGCAGATACAGGGATTGAATGGACTAAACGACATGTCGAAACAACGGTCATTGACTTTTCCCCAACCGAACAAGCACTGTATGATGCAATCGTGGCTTTTAAACCCGGAGAACCCGGCAAAAGCAGCTCCTTTTCGGGGCTTACTCTTCAGCGTGAAGCATGCAGCAGCAGGGAAGCCGTTTACTATACCTTAAAAAACATGAAGGAGAAAGCCGAAAATCCGTCACCAGCTTACTTAGAGA
>NZ_JAZVJO010000002.1:0-8840 GCF_059453735.1 Peribacillus sp.
CTGAATCAACAGGATAATCGAAACGTTCGTCTCGATACGGAAAACGAAAAGTTTCTCAATGAACGGATTGAAATAGAGGCGAAGAAGCTAGAGTCTGCTCAATTATTTGCTGCGGTGACTGCTCAAATTGAAGAGCATGTATATCGTTTTCGTGAAGAACAAAAAAGGCTGGAAAATAACAAAGCGGCGTATCAAAAGCAAGAAAAAACGCTTTATCAAGCCTACCAATTTTTACAACAGTCTAAGTCAAAAAAAGACATGCTTGAAGAAATGGAAGAAGACTATGCTGGCTTCTTCCAGGGTGTAAAAGAAGTATTGAAGGCGAAAAACCGCACTTTACAAGGTGTTGAAGGAGCGGTTGCGGAATTAATTAAAGTTCCGAAGGAGTATCAGCTGGCGATTGAAACGGCACTTGGCGGCTCCATGCAGCATGTGGTTATGGATGGAGAAGAAAATGCACGTAAAGCCATTACATTCTTAAAAAAGAATGGATACGGACGGGCAACGTTTTTACCGCTTACCGTAATTAGGGCTAGGGAAATTCCGTCCTCTCAACTTCGTGCGGTGGCTAGTCACCCGGCATTCGTCGGGACAGCTGTTGATTTAATTGGCTTTGACAAAAAATACCTCAATATCGCAGCGAATCTCCTTGGTACAGTGATTATCACGAAAGATCTGAAAGGTGCCAATGAATTGGCCAAACTTGTCCATCATAAGTACCGTTTTGTAACGATCGAAGGTGATGTCGTCAATCCTGGTGGATCCATGACGGGTGGAGCTATCAAGCAAAAAACGTCTTCCTTATTATCCAGAAAAACTGAACTGGATGAATTGAAGACAAAGATTGCCGATATGGAAGAGAAAACGTCTGTGCTTGAGAAGCATGTTAAGCAACTGAAGACTGATATCACTTCTCAGGAAGAAAAAGTAGAGGGTTACCGTCAAGCTGGTGAAGCATTACGTCTAAAAGAGCTTTCCCTTAAGGGATCTGTTCGCGAAATCGAACTGCAAGAGAAAAATGTTAATGAACGATTGCATTTATATGATCTCGATAAAAAGTCAATTGAAGAAGAAAAACAAAGTAAAAAGCTAAGATTAGAAGAGCTTGAAGAGCTGCTTGCCTCTTGCTCTAAAGAGATCATATTGCTGGATGAAACCATTGCTGAATTGACAAAACAGAAACAGTCTCAGCAAACTTCCAAAGAAAGTCTTACCGAAGAAACGAATGAGCTCAAAGTTCAGTTGGCTTCTAAAAAGGAACAGCTTCAGAATCAGCGTGAAAAATACAGCCGAATTAACGATCAATTGGCAGAGGAACAAGAACGAGTTACGGATTATAAAGAGGATTTATCGCTGTTAACCAATGAAATGACTTCATCTTCAAGCGGTGAAGTTACACTTGAGGACGCTGCACAAGGCAAACTGAAAGTTAAAAATGAATCGGTACAGTTGATATCGTCTCAAAAGCAGGAGCGGGTTCAACTGCTCAAAAAGCTTGAAGATCTTGATATAGAATGCAAAGAACTAAAACGTCTGCATAAAGGCCTGTCAGAAGCTGTTAAAGATGAAGAAGTTAAGCTGAACCGTCTTGATGTTGAACTTGAAAATCGTCTTGATCACTTACGTGAGGAATATATGCTTTCCTACGAAGCTGCGAAAGAAAATCACCCGCTTACTATTCCAGCTGATGAAGCACGAAAAAAGGTCAAATTAATCAGGCTTGCTATTGAAGAGCTCGGCAGTGTGAATCTTGGTGCCATTGAAGAATATGACCGGGTCTCTGAACGGTTTAATTTCCTTACAGAGCAGAAAAATGATTTGCAGCAAGCAAAAGATACCTTGTTTGAGGTCATTGATGAAATGGATGGGGAAATGAAACGCCGGTTTTCCGAAACGTTTTACGCGATTCGAGAACAGTTTGAACGAGTGTTCAAGTCACTATTTGGCGGAGGACGAGCTGAACTTAAATTAAGTAATCCGGAGGACCTCCTTAATACAGGGGTGGATATTATTGCACAGCCGCCAGGGAAAAAACTTCAAAACCTAGGACTGCTGTCCGGCGGGGAACGTGCATTAACAGCCATTGCCCTGCTTTTCTCTATTTTAAAAGTCCGGCCAGTACCGTTTTGTATATTAGATGAAGTTGAAGCGGCATTAGATGAAGCGAATGTGTATCGTTTTAGTCAATACCTTAAGCAGTTCAGTGCAGAAACTCAATTTATCGTCATTACACACCGTAAAGGAACAATGGAAGAAGCAGATGTACTTTATGGAATAACGATGCAGGAATCGGGCGTTTCTAAACTTGTTTCAGTCCGAATGGACGAAACAGCTGAATATGCAAAATCCTAGAAATTTACTAAGGAAGTGAACCAATGAGTTTTTTTAAAAAGCTAAAAGAAAAATTTACCGATCAATCTGATACGGTTACCGACAAGTTTAAACAAGGTTTAACCAAAACTAGAGACTCTTTTTCCGGCAAAGTAAATGATCTTGTTGCTCGTTATCGTAAAGTCGATGAAGAGTTTTTCGAAGAACTCGAAGAAATTTTAATTGGTGCAGATGTTGGATTTGAAACAGTGATGACGTTGGTCGATGATTTAAAGATGGAAGTAAAGCGCCGTAATATTTCTGATTCTAAGGAAGTACAGTCTGTCATTTCCGAGAAACTTGTAGAAATTTATCAAGGGAACGATGCAGATCAAACTGAATTGAATATGCAAGATGGCTTAACGGTCATTCTTTTTGTTGGTGTCAATGGCGTAGGAAAGACAACTACGATTGGAAAATTAGCCAATAAGCTTAAGAGTGAGGGGAAAACAGTTATGCTCGCAGCTGGTGATACCTTCAGAGCTGGTGCTATTGAACAATTGGAAGTATGGGGAGATCGTGTAGGCGTTGAAGTGATTAAGCAAGCTGAAGGTTCTGATCCAGCAGCTGTTATGTTTGATGCACTGCGTTCTGCGAAGGCTAAAAAAGCAGATGTGCTTATCTGCGATACTGCAGGCCGTCTTCAAAATAAAGTGAACTTGATGAATGAACTTGAAAAGGTGAAACGGGTCATTGAACGTGAAATACCTGGAGCACCACATGAAGTTCTGTTAGCACTTGATGCCACAACTGGGCAAAATGCCTTGATTCAGGCAAAAACGTTTAAAGAAGTAACCAATGTCACCGGAATTGTCCTAACGAAGCTTGACGGAACGGCTAAAGGCGGTATCGTCTTAGCTATTCGTAATGAATTAAATATTCCTGTTAAGTTTGTTGGTCTCGGTGAGAAAATGGATGATCTGCAGGAATTTGATGCTGATAAATACGTATATGGTTTATTTGCTGATGTAATTGAAGAAAAAGAATGAATCGTTGAACCCGTTTGCGGATGCAGACGGGTTCTTTTTGTTTTGAAGGGGAACATACGAAGTAGATGTTAACGAAGTCATACAACTCAATCTAGAGGGTTTTAAGGGTATGTTAGATACGTCCGCTAAAAGGCAGTGCGGCTAAATGTATGAGTTAGTCAACTACCTTCCTCTCAGCATTGTATCCTGAGCAATATCTAGTCCTGAGAGATCAGCGAGACAACGAAACGGAAGGAATATATTACCTGCATATATCGCGGAAAAGGGACTTAAAACAGCTCTTTGAATGAAGTGCAAGGTTTCACCTTGACATCATATCGGAACGTGTGTAAACTATAGTTTGTAAAGGGTTTTCACTTAACAGCTGGGAGGTCAGCAGATGCTCGAGAAAACAATGCGGATTAATTACTTATTTGATTTCTATCAATCGTTATTAACCGAAAAACAAAAGAGCTATATGTCCCTCTACTATCTGGATGATTACTCTCTTGGTGAGATTGCTGATGAATATGATATAAGCAGGCAGGCAGTCTATGATAATATAAAACGAACGGAAGCAATGCTTGAAGAATATGAAATGAAGCTGTTGCTTTTCCAGAAATTTCAAGAGCGAACTACGTGGATTGCCAAAATGAAAGAACTAATTGATACGGAAACGTATTCAAAGGACGATCTATTGGCCGCAGTTATCGAGCTTGAGAAGTTAGATTAGGAGGCGGCATATATGGCATTTGAAGGATTAGCTGACCGACTGCAGAGCACCATGCAAAAAATTCGCGGCAAAGGTAAGGTTAATGAAGCGGACGTTAAGGAAATGATGCGTGAAGTACGCATTGCACTCCTAGAAGCGGATGTTAACTTTAAGGTTGTTAAAGATTTTATTAAACGCGTGAGTGAACGTGCAGTTGGACAGGAAGTGCTGAAAAGCTTAACCCCAGGTCAGCAGGTAATTAAAGTAGTAAAAGAAGAGCTGACCGAACTTATGGGCGGCGATCAGAGCAAAATTGCTGTCGCCAGCCGTCCCCCGACCGTTATTATGATGGTTGGTCTTCAGGGTGCAGGTAAAACGACAACAACTGGTAAATTAGCCAATCTTCTTCGGAAGAAACACAATCGTAAACCACTGTTAGTAGCTGCGGATATTTATCGTCCGGCTGCAATTCAACAGCTTGAAACGCTTGGAAAACAAATTAATATGCCTGTTTTTTCGCTTGGAGATCAAGTCAGCCCGGTAGAAATTGCCCGGCAGGCGATTGAAAAAGCGAAGGAAGAACATCATGATTATGTCCTCATTGATACAGCAGGCCGCCTTCATGTAGATGAAACGCTCATGGGTGAGCTTAAAGATATTAAAGAATTGACAAAACCTGATGAAATATTCCTTGTTGTTGATGCTATGACAGGGCAGGACGCTGTAAATGTAGCTACAAGCTTTAATGAACAACTCGGTTTAACCGGCGTTGTGTTAACGAAGCTTGATGGTGATACACGAGGCGGTGCTGCACTGTCAATCCGTGCTGTTTCCCAAACCCCAATTAAATTTGTCGGGATGGGTGAAAAGCTGGATGCACTTGAGGCTTTCCATCCAGACCGCATGGCTTCAAGAATTCTTGGTATGGGTGATGTTCTTACCCTTATCGAAAAAGCCCAAACAAATGTGGATGAAGAAAAGGCAAAAGAGCTTGAACAAAAAATTCGGACGTCGTCGTTTACTTTCGATGATTTTCTGGAGCAACTTGACCAAATGCGTAATATGGGTCCGTTGGATGATCTTCTGAAAATGCTGCCTGGTGCCAACAAAATGAAAGGGATAGATAAGCTTTCAATCGATGAAAAACAAATCGGTCATGTAGAAGCGATTATCCGTTCAATGACAAAGGCAGAAAAGGAGCATCCAGAAATCATTAATGCTGGACGCAGAAAACGAATTGCAAAAGGCAGCGGCAGGCCTATTCAAGAAGTCAACCGTTTATTAAAGCAATTTGAAGATATGAAAAAGATGATGAAACAGGTAACTGGCATGACTAAAGGGAAGAAAAAAGGCTTTAAATTACCCTTCATGTAAGACCAGTTTTTGTCTGTTAAGAAAAAAACCTTTACAACGTATGCAGGGTTTGATATTATACTATCTTGTGTGAAACTATTCGGAGGTGCTATTTAAAATGGCAGTAAAAATTCGCTTAAAACGTATGGGAGCAAAAAAGACTCCTTTCTATCGTGTTGTAGTTGCAGATTCCCGTTCACCACGTGACGGACGTTACATTGAAGTAGTTGGAACTTATAACCCAGTTACTCAACCTGCAAAAGTTGAAATCAATGAAGAACTAGTTCTTAAATGGTTAAACGATGGTGCTAAACCATCTGATACTGTTCGTAACTTGTTATCAGGCCAAGGAATCATGGAAAAATTCCATAATTCAAAGCTAGGCAAGTAATCAGTAATTGAAAGCATTAATTGAAACGATTGTTTCCGCGCTTGTTGATTATCCCGAAGACGTTCATGTAACGGAACGGGATGATGATGGCCGGACCGTTTATTCCCTTTCTGTTAACAAAGAAGATATGGGAAAGGTTATCGGCAAGCAAGGGCGTATTGCTAAAGCGATTCGGACTGTGGTATATGCAGCAGGGTCCTCACAGCATAAGAAAATCTATTTGGAAATTTCCGAATAAGGGAGGGCTAACACCCTTCCTTTTTTGTATAAAAAAAATAGTCAAGCTAATCTTGTGCATGTGTTGATCCAAGTAATGGTATACTTACATGCATACATATAATGGCTCTGCTGCAGTTAGAATACATAGATAGAGGAGGCGGCGCTGGGGTGAAAATTCTCCAAAACGTCATCGTTAATCAAGTTTTGACGGAGTCCAGCAAAAATAAGCTTCTTGAAACGTACAAAACAAAAAGGCTGCAACTCCAAAAGGAAAGCGAACAGCTTCGCTTTGAATTAAAAAAACTCGAAAAAACCCGCAATTTTCAGCCCGCAAACCTTCGCACTCACTTCGAAAAAGAAATAAATGGCCGTCAAGAGAAAATTAAGCTGCTGGAATTTCAAATCGAACAGCTTAATATTCTGCCGGTTGGCAGTGAGTTAAAGGAACGGGAAGTCCAAAGCATTGTCGAGCTTGAAGTTGGAGCGAATTGGGACGAATTCATTCAAACGAAAACAATTGTGATTAAAGATGGAATTGTTTCGGAAATACGCTAGAGGTGAAAACATGGAAAAATGGTTCAACGTAGGAAAAATTGTTAATACTCATGGAATTCAAGGTGAAATACGCGTAATTTCCATTACGGATTTTGCTGAAAAGCGTTATAAGGTTGGTAATACAATTTATTTATTTATGGAAAATGAAAAAACACCGAAAAAACTTAAAATCACTTCACACCGCCTTCACAAGAATTTTAATTTACTAACCTTTGAAGGTTATTACAATGTGAACTTGGCAGAGTCTTTGAGAGGTGGCATTTTAAAGGTCCCTGCTGAAGATCTTGGTAAACTGGACGAAAATGAATTTTATTTCCACGAAATCATCGGCTGTACAGTATTTACGGATGAAGGCGAAGAAATCGGCACTATAAGTGAAGTTCTCACGCCTGGCGCGAATGATGTCTGGGTCATTAAACGTAAAGCGGGCAAAGATGTCTTGATTCCTTATATTGAACAAATCGTCAAGTCTGTAGATGTAACTTCTAAGAAAGTGACGATTACACCGATGGAAGGTTTATTAGATTAATGAAAATTGATGTTTTGTCACTGTTTCCAGAAATGTTTGAGGGTGTTCTGGGTAATTCAATTTTAAAAAAAGCCGCTGAGAAAGAGGCCGTTACGTATCGAGTAACCAATTTCCGTGAATTTGCAGATAATAAGCATCACAGGGTTGACGATTATCCCTACGGCGGCGGAGCGGGCATGGTTTTAAAGCCGGAGCCGATCTTTGATGCTGTGGAAGCTTTACGCAGCGAAGCGGAAGACAATCCACGTGTTATTCTTTTATGCCCTCAAGGTGAGCGGTACACTCAAAAAAAAGCGGAAGAGTTGTCGAAGGAAGATCATCTGATTTTCATCTGTGGTCATTATGAAGGATATGATGAACGGATTCGCGAGCATGTTGTCACAGATGAAATTTCAATTGGTGATTATATTCTAACAGGCGGCGAACTCGGGGCAATGATATTGATTGATAGTGTTGTAAGGCTGTTGCCAGGCGTGCTGGGCAATGAAGATTCTCCAATACTAGATTCTTACTCTTCGGGTCTTCTCGAGCATCCTCACTACACAAGACCTGCTGATTTTCGTGGAATGAAAGTTCCTGATACGTTGTTATCAGGAAATCATAAGCATATAGATGAGTGGAGAAGCAAGGAATCCCTAAGGCGTACATGGCTTCGTCGTCCGGATTTACTTGAAAACTATCCGCTGAATGATCAAGAAATCAAGTGGCTTGAAGAAATAAAAAAAGAATAACACTCACTTGCGTCAGGATTCTTAATATGGTAAAATGAGTTTTGTGGTCTGGGTAAAGCCCAGCCTTATAACGATGTTCCGCTGCAATGATAGACAGATTTGCAAGAGCGTTCTAGGAGGAGAAGGATATTATGACAAACATTATTACAGAACTAACAAAAGACCAACTTCGTACGGATCTTCCAGCGTTTCGTCCTGGTGACACTGTACGTGTACACGTTAAAGTTGTTGAAGGAACACGCGAACGTATCCAGTTATTCGAAGGTGTTGTAATTAAACGCCGCGGTGGCGGAGTAAGCGAAAGCTTTACAGTTCGTAAAATTTCTTACGGTGTTGGAGTTGAACGTGCATTCCCAGTTCATACACCAAAAATCGCTAAATTAGAAGTATTACGTTATGGTAAAGTACGTCGTGCTAAACTTTACTACCTTCGTGAGCTTCGTGGTAAAAAAGCGCGTATCAAAGAAATTCGCCGCTAAGCCTGCCTCATTTGAGGAAGCTGCTTAACAGTCGAGATATTACTAACAGCATTTATTAAAAGGAGCTTGTTCTGCAGGCTCCTTTTTTCACTTTATAAAAGGGTGATTAAAAAATGGTTAAAAAGAAAAATGAACTTTGGGAATGGACAAAAGCGCTTGTCATTGCCCTAGTCCTGGTCTTTGTAATTCGTTATTTTTTGTTTACCCCAATTGTTGTAGATGGAATATCAATGGTACCGACACTTAAAAGTGAAGATAGGATGATTGTGAATAATTTCAGTTATGCAATCGGTGATCCAAAACGTTTCGATATAATTGTATTTGAAGCGCCAGAGGGGAAAGACTACATAAAACGAGTTATTGGTCTTCCAGGAGATGAAGTTGCCTACAAAGACGATGTCTTATATATCAACGGCAAGGTTTATGATGAACCGTATTTGACTGACTTGAAGAAGCAGCTGACAGATGGTGGTTTGTTGACGGAGCCATTCACGCTTAGCGATGTAACCGAAAGTAACACGGTCCCTGAAGGT
>NZ_JAZVJO010000003.1:0-8457 GCF_059453735.1 Peribacillus sp.
GATATTTTCCGGCAAACGTCCAAGTTGATTCATTGAAACATCCTTGGCAGGGTGCAACAACACCACGAATGCATCCTTTGGTAAAAAACTCTAATCGCCTGCCAGGTCCAGCAGTCTGAGTATCACGATTAACACCCATCAAGCGCAAAGTGTGGGTCATACGGAACCCCCCTTGTTTCAGTTATGTAATACATTTCATATCTTAGATTAGTATAGAGTAAAAGATTGGAAAAAACAATAGAAAAGCCACGATTTTTTGAGAAATTCTCCAATCGTGGCTGATTTTAACAGATTAACGGCGAACATTCACTTCATTGTGATGGACACCTTGTGTTGCTCTGGAATATACTCCATGAATTCAGGCAGTTTATCGAAATAAGAAGGAGCCATTTCACGTTCCACTTCAAGAGTAATTTCCCCTTCGCGCTTCTTCGTGATTTTGGATTTTTCCTCTATTTCTTTTTTAATACGCTTCTCCGCTTCAGCTTCAACAAGTTTTTTAAACTGAGTAATATAAGAATTTTGAAGCAATGTGATATCTAATTCAGCTGGTTTCTGGAATGAGTGCAGGACATTATGATTACTTAAAAAGGCTACTGCATCTTCCAGGCGATCTGGATTCAATTTCACTTTAGGTGCAGAACGCCTCAGAGTAACGGTGCCGACATCCAGAGAAAGCTTCTTACCTTCGTTTTGATTCTTGATGTATCCTTCAATAAATTCAGAAATACCATCAAGCTCTTTTGACTTGGCAGCAATCTTTTCATCCCAGTCCGCCATGACAGCAGCCTTCAGTTGAGCAAGACGATCGATCTCTTTCTCAATGTACTTTCTGGCCAATAACATCTTGCGAATTTTAATCTCATCCATGACTGTCGGCTTGTATCCTTTGTCAGCATTGAAATTATCGAGCATTTGGGACATCAACCCTTGAATGTCGATGCCCTTTGCTTCCTCTTGAAATGCTTCATAAATTTTTGGGTTTGTTGACATGTTTCCTCATTCCTTTCACGGAAATGCCACGGCAGTGGCTTCTTCTGGTTCTGGGTACTTTCTTTTCCGAATTACAGTCAAACGGCGTTGTGTGCCAGCTTCTGGCCTTCCTAAACGACGCGCGATCTCACGGTAATTCACTCCTTGTTCATACCAATTCCATGCTTTCTCATCTTCTTCTTCCGTCCAGTTGACTGGTCGCTTCCTGAATTGCCTTTGCGAGCGGTAGATTTCTTCTTCCAACCAATCCGGCTCTGGAAGCAGTTCGTGACGCTTTATGTTTGAAAAGATAATGCGCTCCTTGTTGTTTTCAATCCATTCCCAAGCAAGTTCAGGATCTATAAAATACAACTTAGATTTGTTTTTCGGGTTCAAATGATGATATTTTTCAGCAGGAAAGTCGTGAAATCTTATCCAATTTATTAGTGTTCTTGGTTCAACATCTAAAATATGGGCCACTTGACGGGCGGTAAGCATGCCTGTTTGGATATGTGCATCATATGAACCTGTCAGTTCAGCCATTTTTTGTACTATGGCATTTCTGCTTTTGCCTAAACGTCTTGTTAAGTAAGTAATCCCAGCCGAACCGTATGAACCAAGCAGGAGTTGTTCTTGTTCTTTAGTCCATAATTTTTTTGAATTTCTAGGAGGCATAGTATCACCCTTCATTAATGTTTTCTATTTTATTCTCCTATTCAAATTCATTTAAACACGAAATACATTTCAATTTCAAATGTATTTCATGTTTTCTGAACATTATTTAGGGGCATCGCCTTTCAGTATAGAAAGTTCTTCCTGCTTCAGCTCATTTGCTTTCTGCATCTCCTTTGAAATACTTTCAAGGGCGCTTACCACGGCTGGTACATCACGTTCATAGAATTTACGTCCAATTATTGTCTCATGAAATCCAAGTACCATTTGAAAAGATCATTCCTTTCGGTTATCGGCTGTATAACTCACTTTCCATAACACCATTTGCCTTATAATCCTCTTCTCGCACCCATCCATTTTTCTGGAAGTGCTTAACGGTCATTCCGACACCTTGCTCAATATCAACGGTCAGATCATTACCGTCAGTTGTCGTGCCTGCGTACCATCCAGTAGGAGTTTCCTTAATAAGTTGGCTTACCTTTTTAGGATTCGACAGTTCGATTGGGAATTTAATTGTTCTCACCCCCTTTCGCTTGTATTAGCCTTACATTTTTAGCTATCTTTTTAACCCCAGTGTTATGCACTGTTAATGTGACTGGAAGGTACTCAGCTGTAAAGAAAAGTGGATGCCCATGCTGCCTTGTGAGCCAATGATATGAATTGCCTACTCTGTCAAATAAGAGGAGTCCTGATTCAGTTGCTCCTCCATTTCGGACTTCTGTCTGGATCCGCTTTGGTTTCCGGCAGGTTTCACATTCATAACCGGTAACTTTTCCGCTTCCGTTGGTCAGTATGTACAACCCTCTTGCTCCGCAGCGGCAAAGTTCATCCCCAAAAAGTTCTTTATAACTTGGCATTTATGCCATCTGCCTTTTTTGGAGTTCGCTTACTGGTCCTTTTACTAAACTAAAAGGAACCGTTACTTTAGTGCCTGTGATCGGATTAGAAGCTGCGAGTTTTTCTTGTCCTATAACGTGTGAAAATCTATATATGACCGCATCTTGCTTTTGATTCAATATATAGAATAAATCCCCATTCATCAAACTATAAGGATCATAAGACTTGGGAGCTGATTTTTCAACGAGTTCCACAAACATACTGGCATCAATATTGTAGGTTAATCCATCGCGCTTGCCTAAAAACTTTTTTTGCTTCATTCGGATGAATTCATACTTGTTCTGATCGGAACACAATACAATATCACCTAGTTCAAGTCTATTTAGAATACTGATCTTACTACTAATATTCATGACAACTCCCCTATTCTTTATCTATTTGTAAACGCAGCAACCTATTCTGCTCTGCCAAGGATTGAATGGTTTGGACATAAGACAAAAGGATATCGTAATCCATGGCCACATAATCCTTCTCAGAACCTTTGAAAGTGAATGGCAAATAATAATAAGTCTTATTCATCTGACGAGCTTCCCACTCAAGCTTATCCAGCCACTCTTTCTTGATGGTGATCTGTTTTTCTCCTTTGGCGCTGACACTCCCCCGCTCCTTAAATTCGGCAATGGAGGCAGTCAAGTCCTCTTCAGTAATCATGTCTCCTAAGAAGCGAGAGATGGCACCTGAAGCCACCTGGCGACGCGCGACATCCTTTGCCGCCTTAACGGCATGATTGTACTTTTTGGCACCACGATTCTCGAAATCGATGCCTTCTTTATTCTCTTTCTTATTGACTGACTGAGCTCTTAACCCCTGTCTGACTTTAGGTTGTTTGTACATGCTGTAATTGAAGCATTTAAAACAAGATTTTCCGGCATTCATACACTCATTTTCATAAGGACAATCCATTTATACCCCCACACTGAGCAATGCCTTCACTTGTTCTAATGTAGCCAATTGCTCTTGAAGTTTATTATTTTCCATGCTCTTATCTATCAATTGAGCCTTTAAAGAAAGATTTTCTTTTTCCAGTTCCATATGACTTTGCTCAATAGCGTCCATGAACTGTTTAATCTGCGAAAAAGCATCAATAGTTTCATGTTGGACTGTTTGAACAAAAGTTTCTTGAACTATGGCTGGTGAGGGCTGAATCAGTTCAAGAATAATATCTGATTCTTGCAACAGATCCTCTCCATCAAATAAGTCCTGCTGCTTACCTGTTGTGACAGGTACTTCTGAATCAAGCTCGTAAGGCATTGGCATCACAGAATACTGAGGTTTATGCTTGAGCTTGCTCCACCTCTGTCTGCAGGCGTTAGCCTCTCTGTTGGCGAGTCCAGGTGTCTCGTTGAAAATGTCTGAAGCTTGCTGATATGCATCATACATAGGAATATCATTTAAAATGGCATTCCGCATAATATCAAAAAGTACTTCATCTTCTGAAGGCTTCCATTTTGATGCCTCTGATGTCCTCATATGTAACCCTCCAATTGCAGTAATAAAAGGGAAGCTAAGCCTCCCTTAATGTGCTATTATATTATTCTCTATATTTAAAAGAGAATTATTTGTAATTTTGGCACTAGCTTTAGCTTCCAAAGATTTAATCGTAGCCTCCATGGAATAATAATACCCAGTAAACAGATCTTCCAAATCAAATAAATTAACAGTTGGATAAGGATAGTAATCTGGAGCTGGATAAACTTTGGCAAATTGTATCCCGCCAGCTTTTCTTGTTTGTTCGTTTGTTCCTTTATAGGAATCATCAAGAACAATTTTAAGCAGCCGTTGAATGGCATCCTTATTTCTTCTTGAACGGCCAAAATCGTAAAGCGCCTGTGTATATAATGCTTCTACATCAACATTAAAATAATGCAGAGCAGTTTTATCTACAGAAGGCACTTTTAATGCTATATTTTTGGATTCATAATCAGCAATAATTTGATTCCAATGTGCAAAATCTTCCTGGAGTAAGCGCTCTAATACGTTCATTTCTATCCCTCCGAAAAGAACTCTCTGCAAAACAAAACGGCTTGCCAGAAGTATCTTTCAACCAAAAGTAAAATAGTATCAATGAAAAACCTCTGACAAGTAAAAGAAATTTGGAAACAAAATAAAAGTGCCTTTTATTGTAAACTTTTGTCCTTAACAATATAAGCAGTTGTTCCATCTCCAAGAGATTGACTAGATAATATACGTTCCTGTTCAAAAGGAGCACCTTTCGAAACCTTTTGTTCCAATCTATCCACCTCTTCATAAAGCAATTCTTTGTCTCGTTTAAGTTGCGCAATTTGTTTGTCTTTTAGTTTTAAAACAGCTTCAAACCGATTTGCGTTTGAACTTAACTGTTCAATAATTTTAAAAATATCTTTAGCTTGCTGCTCAGGATCAGGAAAACCGTAATATATAACGCTGTTAGGTTCTTTACTTTCTATAGAAGAAATTACTCCCACAATCCCATTTTTCTTTAATTTACTAATAGCTCTGTGTGCAGTAGCATCGCTTGTATTACTATTTTGCCCTATATCAATCATTGATTCTTTAAGCGGCATGCCCGTTTTTTCGTATTTTTCTTTAATATACTTGTAAACGGAGTACTCGCTCTTGCTTAAAATCTCTTCAAGCCTTTGTTCTGTCATCATACTCAAGCATCTCCTTAATCTACATCTCAAAAATAGTATACAACAAAACATGGGGAATAACATTAAGAAGAACAAAAATCGTGTAAATTTTTGACATATTTATAATGCTATAATCCTTGTTTTATTTATTTTTGTTGTATACCCCATCAAAAAACAAACAAAACAGAATCATGTGATATCGAGAAAAACATTGTATTACAAGCCTTTGCGCAATATTTGCACAAGCATTGTAACGATAGCGATTGAGCTAATTATTATATTTATTTCAAATGTATTACAAATTGAAACTATCTTGTTTTTGGCGCTGACGTTCTTCTCTGCGACGTGCTTTTTTGCGCTCCACCGCTTCAATATCGACAACACCTATACCACGAATTTTTGCAATTTCGAGTATTTCTTCAATGCTATAAACACGATAATTGTTTTTCTCATTTCTTCTGGCTGGTGGGATTAGTTGATTTTCTTCCCAATACATCATGGTGTCACGGTGGACACCTAACATTAAGGCTGCATGATTCAGTGTATAATCTTGTTTATATTGTTGATTCATTTGCTACGAACTCCCTTTTATTTGCTACCCATTTGTTGCTTTGCTCGTAACATATGCTGGCAAAAATCCCTAAAATAATTTTGATCTGTCATTGCATGAAGTGTTCGATAGGTTGTAATCATTTCGTATTTTCCCATTAAGTAAGAGTTATAGCCTGGTTGATTTATGGAAGTGTCGAAATGCTTCCCTACATCATACCCTAATGCGATGATCATCTTTGGCTGAACACAAAGCAGTTCAGACAGAAGATGGTGCTGGCAACGATCTGGAGTAGTCGAAGACTTACATTTTATGGAAGAAGTGAAATACACATCCTCAAGATTGTATTTAGCCCATCTTAACGTGTCGGCCAGCAACTTTCCTTCTGGTGTTTGAAAGTCGATATCACTTGGGGTTTCCCCTATCACCATAACGGATGCATCAAAATTACTTAGCTCCAAAGGTTTTTTGAACTCTTTGGCATCACAAGCAAAACAATTATGGATACTCGTTTTAATATAGAATGGTGTTACATCCTTATACATCTGCTCTGGAATCAGGATTTTGTCATAAAAACCAGGTTCCAATTGTTGTTTGTCAGAATATATATCGGAAGTATCAAAGGGTAGTTCATTTTCCGTTATAGACATTCGTGACTCCTCCTCGATAAAAAAGGGCATTAAGTACCCTTTATTCGTTACACAAGCACTTCTTCCGTTGAAGTGTTTTCATATGTTCCATCTTGCGAGTGATCTTCCTCCACAAATTGAGCATCTTTAGGAATTCTTCCTTGAACGATGTCATTCGTGTAGTTAAATAAGGCTGGACTTTGCCTCAGGACGGCTTCTACTGTTTCTTTGCCCATCCATTTCAATTGGTTTCCTTCTCCATCCAACAATGGATCCTTGACATCCTCGCCGTAGTAATAATAAGCTCCAGCTCGATTGATGATATTCATGTCAATAGCAACATTCATGATATCCTTGACGACATCAATGCCAGTGTCATAGTAATAATCAAATTCAGAGATTGTGAAAGGACGTGAAACCTTATTCTTAACAAGCTTTACAGTAATTGTTTGTCCGATCGTTACATCACTTTTCACAATCATTTTACGGCGGATTTCCATCCTTACGCTGCTGTAGAATTTCAGTGCGCGTCCACCAGGTGTTGTCTCAGGATTTCCATACATCACGCCGACCTTCTCACGGATCTGATTGATCATTATGAGCAAAGTATTCTGCTTGCTGCACAAGGTTGCCATCTTAGGCAGGTTCTGAGAATTCAATCGTGCTTGCAGACCAATATTCTGGTCTTCCGCATTGCCTTCAATGACCTTTTTAGGGACAAATGAAGGTAAGCTGTCTCCTACTATAAGGCCGACTTGCCCCGAAAGGATTGCTGTTTCAATCAAGTTATATGCTTCTTCACCATGGGTTGGCTGTGAAATGAGCATTCCTGTTTCTTCCGAGATATCACAACCTAAAAATTCAGCATGTGTCGGATCCAAAGCATGCTCTGCATCAACAAACAACACTTTCTTGCCATAAAAGACATGAGGGATAATCCTTGAGTTTTTCTGGAACTCAGCAATGATACGTAAGCAGACGGTTGTTTTACCGCTTGATTCGGGACCATAAACCTCTACAAGTCTTCCCCACGGAACGCCTCCGATTCCCAAAGCAAAGTCTAAGGAAGGAATGCCTGTTGAGACGGGTTGGATTTGGGCTGTATTGTCTCCATCAAAGGCAAAGATAGATCCTTCACCTATTCTTTTGTTTATCATGTTGATAAAGTCTGAATTGGTCATGTTCTCAGAAACGGGTTTCTGCTTATCAACTGTTTTCTTTGCCATTCGAATTCCACCCTCTGTAAGTTTCAATAAATCGATCTGTGCTGTCTTTCAGCTCTTTAATCTCGCGCAATGGTTGTAGATCTGCCTCAGAAGAATCTGCATTCTCCTTAATCGACTTTGTGATGGCAGCACCACGATTATTCAATGCGCGAGACATGAACTGAGCCATGATTACCAGCATGTGATCCGGTATCTCTTCTTCTTTTTTTATGATATCTGTCAATGACTTGAGAGAATCATCTATCATACGCGCCTTGGCTGTCTTTTGGGGCATTCCACGGTCATGATAATAATCATAGATACCGTATATGAAACGCCCCAATGAAGCAGCAGGGCTAACTTTTTTACGTGGCAATTTTATCACTCCAAAGAATTACTGTTGTGGCATACCTGGTGGGAACCCGTTTGGTGCTCCTACTGGCGCTCCTACTGGTGCTCCGAATCCGCCTCCTGGAGGGTTTGGTGGGAATCCACCTTGTGGTGCTCCAAATCCGCCTTGTGGCGCTCCTACTGGTGGTGCTCCTGCCGGTGGTGCTCCGAATCCACCTTGTGGTTGGAACCCGCCTTGTGGTTGCTGCTGATATCCACCCTGTGGCTGGAATGAACCTTGTGGCTGTTGTGGCTGTTGAGGCTGTTGACGTTGTTGCTGATACCCGCCTTGTTGCTGATTTTGTTGTTGTTGTTGATACTGTCCTTTAGGCGGTTGATTTTGTTGATTGTTATCAGATTGACTTGATGGGAAATCAAGACCTAAAATTTCTGTTGCTTTGATTGTCGGGAAATAAGAATATGTTCCATCTTGGTTCTTTTGCTGACGAAGTTCAGGAACACCTTCTACATAAATTTTACGCCCTTTACCGCAATGGTTAACAAGGAAATTATGTTTGGAATCTGATCCT
>NZ_JAZVJO010000004.1:0-4574 GCF_059453735.1 Peribacillus sp.
ACTACTTCTATTAATATTTTAATATAATTAAATCCCCTTACCTAATTTCTCGCAAAGGAATTAAAATAGCCACCGAATAACATCACAAAAAAGACCTCTACATTCTAATGTGTTCCCCGCCTCTTAGACTCTCAATCGCTAACTTTTTGCGGACACATCATTACAAAGGTCTTAAACTGGAATTCCTTTGTTTATGTGACTTGAATTTCTCGAAAAACATATTTTACACTAAAGGAAAGGAGTTATTGGTATAGTAAACAACTAATAAAGGCATAGGAGGCGTTCATGATGGCGAAAAACATATTTGGCTCGTTGTTCATTGGTTTAATCGCGGACATTCAAATCATTATTTATGCATATATCACCTATTGCATCCTGTATACGAATCTATTTGAAGAAGCAAACGTTCTTATCCAAATGGGGATTGGTCCTTATTTCACCTCTCATTTGCAATGGGATACATATGCATGGATCTTTATGGCGTATAGCCTAATTGGTCTTGTCGGATTCTTCATGTACCGTTTATTGACTTACGGAATAGATGATATAACGGCCAGAATTAATATGTCCCTTGCCATACTTGTCGTCTCCTATGTTTGCATTGCTTACCCTATTGTACCCTTCCATACCCTTATACATTATTGTCTAATGATCACATTGACGCTTATCCCGTTAGCTGTTGCAAGACTGATCTATGAGTGCGTAACCCATGAAGAGTTAATCAATGGTAAAATCTATCGTTCTAATAAACCTCACCTTCATCTCGTATAAAGAGAACAAAAAGGTTGCTCCCGCGCAACCTTTTTAAGTAAAAACCAGGGGCTGAATCCCCCAGTTTTAATCGGCTAAGTAATATTCCAGTACTGCTTCGATTCTTCGTTCGTTTTTTTGAAAAAGTGACTTCGTGAATACCGACCTCTTGATGCATCCCCTCTAAAAGCTCGACATACTCATTTATCTGGCTGCAAATGTCGTCTCTAGTCTCTCCAACAAATTTGTGCTTCAACAACTCTCTAACAGCCATGTTGCTCTCCTCCTTTGATGTTCGTATTGAAAGATTAAAACTCTCTCTTTATACTATTCCCGCTTAAAATTAAAACCTACCTAACAATATATTGGAAAGATTGAAGGAACTGTAAGGATGATAATTTCAACATCAAGAAGGGGATTAGAAAGATACACCACAAAAATGGGACATCCAAATTACATGCTAATATTCTATAGATTTGCTTGGACCTAAACACCCTGAGATTGATGTTTCCCTCCAAGTAAATCGACCATTTCATAGAACTTAGAACCCGGATTTCTCTTCTTTTAAAAGCTATTTTTTCTCATAAAAAAACTCCCCGAACGGCAAACAGATTAAAAATATTATCTGTTTGCCGCTTAGGGAGCATATCTTTTGTGGTGTCATGCAATATCAGTCAACGGTATATAAAATCCATGATAAATTTATTCTTGTTCGTCTTCAAATATAGAAAGCTCTTCAAACCAATCTTCAGAAGGATGTTTAGGGAACCCTCGTCTAATGTAATCTTTCCCGCCATCCACGGATACATGATCACAGGAGCAAGTTTAAAAGTCTTGTCGGTACATGGATTCGATTATTCTCCGCAGGTTTTACATTTGGCAGCATACTTGATGTTAGATTTCAATAAAAAACTGACTTCCTCTACTCTTATTTGAGGAAGTCAGAATAAGTGGGGCTTTCACTACTTATAAATGTATCTTATAAGAGACACGTGCATTCTATTTAGCTTGGTCCTCTAAATATGCCAATGCATACTGCACATAAAGCTCTGCTCCTACTTTTAATGCATCCTCGTCCACATTGAAATGCCCGTTATGATGAGCCCAGCGGGTATCTTTCACCGTGTTCCCGCTTCCGACCAATGCGAAACACCCTGGGACTTCATCTAAGTAGAAGCTGAAGTCTTCTCCCCCCATAGTTGGATTGTCTAAATGATACGCCTCTTCCCCAAAGCATTCTTTTATTGTTTTTTCAGCAAGCTTAGCACTGTATTCTTCATTAATGACAGCCTGCGTCCCATAAATATATGATACGTCAGCCTCGCCCCCATAGAGATCAGCTACATGTTTGGCATAATGGCGAATCTGCTCTTCAATTAATGTGCGAACCCCTTTATCAAAGCAGCGAACCGTTCCGTCTAATACTGCATTCTCGGCAATGACATTAAACCTTGTCCCTACCTCCATGCGGCCAAACGTCACAACGGCCGGCTGCAGGGGATCAACTCTCCTTGATACAATCGTCTGTACATTCAGGGCGAAGCTGGATGCCATCATGATGGCATCTACTGAATCATGCGGCTGGGCTGCATGGCCCCCGCGTCCTTTAAATTTCACTTGCACAATATCAGCTGAGGCGAATTGAGGCCCTTTTGAACATTGAATTTTGTTCGTATCTACCGATGACCAAATATGTATCCCAAAAATATTATCCACATCTTGAACAGCACCCTGCTTGACCATTGCCTTCGCTCCTTCGGCGACCTCCTCTGCCGGCTGGAAAATCAGACGAACAGCCCCAGGAATTTCATCTTTCAACTGATTCAAAGTTTTTGCGGCAACTAAGAGCATGGCGGTATGACTGTCATGTCCGCATGCATGCATTTTTCCGTCAAACTTCGAACAATAAGGAAGCTCTTGGTTAATTTCATGGACGGATAAAGCATCCATATCAGCTCTTAGCGCTACTCGCTTCCCAGGTTTTCCGCCTGTAATCTCAGCGATCACCCCAGTCGGCTCTGTTCGGCGATATGGGATTCCCAGCTTATCCAAATAGGCGCATACATAATTCGTGGTTTCTACCTCTTCCCAAGATAATTCTGGCTCACTATGCAGCTTTTGGCGGATGGATACTAGCTCTTCATTTAATTCTTCAATAATCTGTTTGACTTGTTTCATTATTTTCTCTCCTTTTTATAGCCAGCTTACGAAAATTCCTGCAAGAATAACGGATACAATCGTGACGGATATGAACCCTCCAACAAGCATTGGCGGCATCATCCTGCTTAACAACAGCTCTTTTTCCTCTTCTGTTTGGGCGAGCGCTTTTACTACTTCATTAGTTATGATGTAATCTGCCGGAAAACCATACAGGGCTGTAAGTGAAACGGCAAAAGCCAGGTACGGACTAACCTTCAGTATTTTCCCGGCAACAAACGAGAAGATAAACATGCCGATCACAGCCAAGAGAATCGATACGACGAGCGGAACAATAATACGAAGCATCATCTCAGGTGTCGCGTTCTTCAACCCGTCAAACACAAAGAGCATGAGGATCATGATAGCTATCCCGAATCCATTTCCTTTCTCAAGCGGCTGGCGTTCCAAGAAGCCGACAGACGTCGCAAGGACCCCAAATACTAAACAAAGTACCAAGGCATTAATTGTAACTACAGGCGACAATAATACGGAGGTTCCATAAGCCAAAGCTCCAACAATTGCGAGACGGAGAAATTTGAAATAATCCGTATTATACTTCATTGGCATTTGCTTAAACAGCTTCGGATTTTCCGGTAATTCAGCCTTCACTTCCTGTGGCACTGTATAGCTTATATCACCTTTACGATAGAGTTTAAGAAGCCTCATTCCTTCTTTCTTTAACACAATGGATGTAAGCGGATATCCCGCAAAGCCCTGCATCACATAAATTACGATGGCAAAGACAGCCAAATCATCTAACCCTGCATTTGCTGCCCCCTCAGACATAATGAGAGATGAGACCAAGCCGCCAACAAGAGGCGGAATCGCCACTACCATCGTTTTGAAATCAAAAATCCATGTACCAATTAAGAATAGAAAACTGATAATACCTAAAATACCCGATAAAACAACGACAATGGTTTTCCATTGATTCTTTAATTCTTGAACCGATAAAAGTGTCCCCATATTCGTGACGAGCAAATACATGAACATCGTGGCAACAACAGGACCAATCCCTGCTATCTCAACGATATTCGCCGGAAAGAACGTCCAATATCCGGCTAAGAATAACACAGCGCAAACAAACACGGATGAAACCCAAGCCTTCGTTTTCGCTGATACCAAATCTCCTATGTATAAAATCCCTACCACTATCACTAGCGCATACATCTGTGTCATGGTGCATCCCCCTGTTTTAGAAAATATGATTTTACTATCATAATATAGATAGAGGGATAAATAAAGGGAATTTTATAAATTTTTAGAAAATAACGAAAATTGTTTTGTTAGAAATAAGAGAATCATAACTTGCGCTCAACAAATACGAAAATCAAGACATATCTTAAGTAATCTATAAAGTAAATATGGACTAGAGAATAATGATTATACATACTAGTATTTCATTTCAATTGAGGAATTTGTTGTAAAAGCTACAATGAGGGAGATTCCACTTGCGAGTGCTTGGAGAGAAGCGAAGAAAACACAATTTGCTCCACCTTAATATTATTTTTACTCTTTAACATACATCTTCTCTAGTATCCGCATTGTTCTCTCATCATATTAATGGAATGTAAAGTTGATACGGAACAATTATTTGCTTCTATCATATTTATCATTTAAATTAC
>NZ_JAZVJO010000005.1:0-6075 GCF_059453735.1 Peribacillus sp.
GCATACACAAGAAAAAAACCTGGTTATAAGCCCATAATATCTAAAATACAGGAACTTATTACCTTGGTCCTTTTACCTATTATTTGTAATGAAAATGTAACCATTTTATCCATTAAAATATTGTAATATAGTAAAGTCATAGTTAAATAGAAATAGAGATCTCGAGGGGGACAATACAACATGAAAAAATGGATAGCTTCAGCTGCCATTGCTTCCGCTTTAATGCTTACACCAATTCAAGCTTTTGCAAATATCGGAGATAAAACACTTAAACCGGCTACAACAAGCAACGATAATCGCCAGCTTCAAGAGCTGTTGAAAATAAAAGGTTACTTTACATACAGCGGTTCATTCACCACCTATTATGGCAGCTACACAAAATCCGCCGTGAAGAAATTCCAAAAAGCAAAAGGACTTACTGCAGATGGAATTGCGGGTCCAGCAACTTTTAAAGCACTTGGCGTATACAACGTTAACAATACAACCCTGATTAAAAATGCGAAATCACTGCTTGGTACTCCATATAAATGGGGCGGTACAACGACATCAGGATTTGATTGCTCTGGGCTGATCTATTATGTGTACAAGAAACAAGGAATTATACTGCCACGCACATCAGCATCGCTTTATAAAAACACAGGATTAAAGGTATCCTCTCCATCAAAAGGCGACCTAGTATTCTTTGATACTTCTTCCAAAAAAACCGGCGTATCTCATGTTGGTATTTATCTTGGAAACGGAGAATTTATCAGTGCCGCTTCTTCTAAAGGAGTCAGCATTGCAAAAATGAACAATTCTTATTGGAAAGCAGCCTATATAGGCGCAAAAACACTATAAGTTCAACCAAAAGGCTGTCGAGAATCCTCGGCAGCCTTTGTTTTATGCTTCCCCCTTTTTCTCTATACACATTAGACATCGGCAAGAGAGAAAAGTTTTAAAGAACATAAAAAAAACTTCCGAGGAAGTTTCTAATGCTGATCTAGTATTTCCTTTGTCTCGCCGTCAACCATAACCGTGAACGACTCATCAAGATTTGAACGCTTCATCAATTCAATATCATAGATATCTTCTTCTGGAATATGAGTCAGCTTCAATACCATAAACTGCTGACTTTCACTTTTTTTCACATAGTCGATGGCAGAGGTAACCGCTTCCCTTTCACGCAGACTTGATTCGTCTGTCAGCACAAGTACAAGCTTTGCTTGTCCTTTGTTGGGAAATGCTTTATTCAATTCCCCGGTATACCATGTCTTCACCTTCATGCCAATTTGCACGTCAGTCCAATCCAAAATTTCGCCATTCAAATCCTTTATTTGCGCTTGATCGGTAATTTTGTAATAGGTGCTGTTAATTAATAACGTATTTGCTTCTGGATCTATGTTGGTGATAAACCCGTCTTCGCCCTTACCAATCGCTTCCGCACTTTGTTCAGATGTAAAGGGCTGGCAGCCAGAAAGTAGAAGTAAGCAAATTGATACCAAAAGAAGTATTCCCCGTTTCACTTTCGTCCCCCTCTCTTGTTTTGAACCTGGATATCACCTTATTACCAATATATCACATTTTTCAAAAGAGAGGGACAAACAAAACATTAAGTTCTTACCAGGACAGTTACCATTATTTTTTAAAAAACGCACCTTTTCCCAGTGTCTCAGCCGTTCTAGGAAAGAGATTATAAAATTTACTGGCAGCATTCATATATCCTGGTAGATTGATTTCACGTTTGGAAGTAAGCATAGCCGCAACAATTTTTTCTGCTACATCCCCAGGTTTAAGCATAAATTTAGCTATGCTTTTCACATACGAACCTGTCTCATCCGCAATCTCAAAGAAATTGGTTTCAATAGGACCTGGGTTAACAGTCGTTACATGAATATTCGTGTTCATCATTTCCATCCGAAGTGCATTTGAATAACCAAGTACAGCAAATTTTGTTGCTGAATACAAAGAAGATTTAGGCGTCGCCATTTTTCCTGCCTGAGACGCTATGTTAATGATATGTCCTTGATTTCTTTGCAGCATGGATGGAAGAACCATTTTCGTACAGGCCATTAAACCAATGACATTCACATTAAACATCGCTTCGGCTTCGTGAATTTCCGTATCAACCGCCTGTTTAAATATACCAAATCCTGCATTATTGACGAGTACATCCACTTTGCCTGCATCTTGAAGGATTTTCGTGAAAACCACTTCAATATCTTTTGGTTTACCTACATCAAGTTTGTACGCATAAAAATCCTGCTGCGTATATTGCGTACTAAGTTCTTGCTTTAGCTGCTCTAGTTTCTCCAAGCTTCTAGCTAGCAAGACTACTTTGGCACCTCTTGCTGCCGCACGACGAGCAACTTCCATTCCAATTCCACCGGAGGCCCCAGTGATTACTACACATTTATCTTGTAAATTCCCCATTTATACACCTCATCATTTCATTAGCGAACTGAATAATATATGACACCTGAATGAGTCTCATGTTTTATTTCACCTAAATCTTCTAAATAATCCAATTGACCAACACTTTCAGATAGAGTCAGACCAAATTGCTTTTTATATACCTTTGGAAATAACTGCATACAAACTTGAAGTCCTGTTAAAGGCGATTGTGTCAGCATTTCTTTTACCTGCATAGCCCGGCTGTGCTGACGATTTAACTGTGATTGAATCACTTCAGGAATCCGAGTAATTTCAGCACCATGCCCTGAGTAAACAAGGGACACTGGAATATTCAGCAGTTTCTTCAAGGCTTCATTATATTGCAGCAGAGGCTTTGGACGGTCCGCCCCCGGTTCAAGAGCAGGTTCTAATATTGGATTGGGTGAAATCTTGGCTAATAGATGATCTCCGCCAATTAATACGCCATCCTTTTCACGAAAAAGAGAAATATGACTTTGCGCATGTCCTAGTGTTTCAATGACTCTCCATTCTGGCAGACCTGGCACCTCATCACCTTCCCGAACGCATGCACTTAACCCTCTTGTAGTAATCACTGAGCCGGGTCCGCGGTAATCAATTAATTTAGAATAATAGTCCTCTGGTACGCCAAGTTCTCCCGCTAGTTGAGTAAAAAATCGGGTTAATTGTCCGACAAAGGATTCCGGCATATCCAGCCAGCGCTGATTCGTTGGATGACCATAAATTTGGCACTGATCACTAACAAATTCTAAACCTCCTGCATGATCAGGATGATGATGGGTTAACACAACCTGTTCAATATCACTTAATTGTAGACCGAGAGTGTTCAACTCCTGTTCAAGGACTTCCCTTGACTGATCCGTTCTGACTCCAGAATCAATCATAGTCAAGGCCTCTCCTTTTATTACATAAACATTTACATCACCCACTGCAAAAGAAGTTGGTAATGTGATTTTTGCTATATTTCCTTGCCAACTAGTCATAGCCTATCTCCTTAAACATTATGGTTAAATTCTATGTACAAGTAAACGATAAAAACTACTTTAATGATTGCATGCATTTATCATTAATTTTACCTCTGACATGAAGAATTGTCATTATTTTCGCATAGTTTACTTCTATTATTGTCTCCCAAAAAGAGACTCATTCGGTATTGACATAGTCGCTGACTATCGTCGATAATCACAGTAACTAAAAAAGATACGGCTGCTAAAACCAGATTCATGTGGTAAACAAAGGTGCCCCGTGGAAGGTCTTCTTCCTCTTTTGGATGAGAGACCTTTTTCTATATTAAAAAAACACAAGCAAAAGGAAGTGAATAATCATGAGCAAAACGGCTTTTATTGGAGCAGGATCAATGGCTGAGGCAATTTTTTCAGGAATGATTACAAGAGGCGGAGTGGATCCATCAACGATTTATACGAGTAATCGAACGAATACGGCTCGACTAGATGAACTGCAAGAGCAATATGGTGTGACTGGATGTCAATCACTCGAGAAGCTCTTAACAGGTGCTGACATTGTCGTCATTGCCGTCAAGCCAAAGGACGTGCTTACCGTCATGTCCGCAGCAAGAAGATACCTCACAGAAGATATGCTGGTTATATCCGTTGCCGCTGGAGTTAATATAGCCAGTCTTGAGGGGATCATCTCTAAAGAAATATCGATTATTCGGGCCATGCCGAATACATCTGCAGCTGTCGGTAAATCTGCGACAGCCATTGCTGCCAATAAACAAACGAAAGAAAAAAATTTAGCTGATGCGATTGCTTTATTTAAAGCGATTGGTACTGTATCCCTCGTTGAGGAGTCCCAATTAGACGCCGTGACAGGCCTTTCTGGAAGCGGACAGCCTACATTTATTATTTAGTGGAGGCAATGGAGAAATCAGCAGGTTCGATTGGCCTTGATAGCGATACCGCTAAGCAGCTGATTATCCAGACTCTAATTGGAGCAGCGGAAATGGTGAATCAATCATCAAAAACAGCTTATCAACTACGAAAAGAAGTGACTTCACCGGGAGGTACAACAGAGGCCGGGCTAAAGGTCCTCGCAGCAAACCAAGTACAAGAAGCGTTTGTGAATTGTATCCAAGAAGCTGCTTTGCAATCAAAAAGGATGGGCAGGCAAATCAGCGAGGAAATAGAAGAATCACTCCTTAAAAAGTAATCGTTATAAGCAGATTCTTGGTTGAATTTATGTCTAGTTGCTATACTACTAACATCTTAAACAATTAAGGGGATGGATAAGTATGGCAACAAAGCTTTTTACTTCATATACACTGAAAGACGTAACCTTAAAAAATCGGATTGTTATGTCTCCTATGTGCATGTATTCGAGTCACGAGAAAGACGGGAAAGTTCAAAACTTTCATAAGACACACTATACAAGCAGAGCCGTTGGTGGAGCAGGGTTATTGATTGTTGAAGCAACTGCTGTTACGCCGCAAGGACGAATCTCAGACCGTGATCTCGGAATCTGGGATGATGAGCACATCGCTGGTTTACGTGAACTTGTATCGCTTATGAAAGAAGAAGGAACTAAAACCGGCATTCAGCTGGCTCATGCCGGCAGAAAAGCTGTGGTTGACGGCGACATTCTAGCACCGTCCCCAATTGCTTTTGATGAAACATATAAACAACCAAAAGAAATGAGCGTTGAAGATATAAAAGAAACCGTTGAAGCTTTTCGTCAGGGTGCACTTCGTGCTAAGCAGGCTGGTTTTGATATCATTGAAATTCACGGGGCTCACGGGTACCTGCTGAATGAATTTCTTTCGCCGATTACGAATAAACGTACAGACGAATATGGTGGATCGGCTGAAAACCGCTACCGTTTCCTTAAAGAAACGATTACAGCTGTTAAAGAAGTCTGGGACGGACCATTATTCGTACGAATCTCTGCCAATGATTATCTAGAGGGCGGCATGGACCCAGAACAATATATTGAAATGACCCAGTGGATGAAACAAGACGGAGTCGATTTAATTGATGTCAGCTCAGGGGCCGTAGCTCCCGCTCGTATTAAAGCCTTCCCTGGCTATCAAGTTCCATTTAGCGATACCATTAAGCATGGTGCTGACATTCCTACTGGCGCCGTTGGCTTAATTCTTTCCCCTGCTCAAGCCGATGAAATTATCCAAAACGATCGTGCAGATCTTATCTTCCTTGGCCGCGAATTACTTCGTGATCCTTATTGGCCTCGAACCGCTGCAAAAGAACTGAATTATGAAATCACACCTCCTAAGCAATATGAACGAGGCTGGTAAAACCGTGATGCCTGCAGACCTGAGAATGAGTCTGCAGGTTTTTTTGATTTTCAAAAAAGCGGGTGTCCTTTTATGGACACCCGCTTACTGGAATTACGAATTTAAATCACTTAAACCCGGACTATGTTCATTTGGCATTTCAGGCATATCAGGTACTGCAAATCCATTTGGCGGCGGGGTTACTGATAGGTCCCCTCCATCTCGACTTGGAGTTACCCCTTGGAAAATCTGTCCTATCATCGTATCATCTAGTCGGAAATTAAACTGTGCATTATGATACCCGAGATCCACATACTTACGGCATGCAGGGTATTTATTTAAATCATAATTAGGAATAGGGAATAGTTTTACCCATTCAACGCCTAATGTTTCCAGCGCTTTCGCGAACGCATTTTGAT
>NZ_JAZVJO010000006.1:0-16627 GCF_059453735.1 Peribacillus sp.
TCCAAGTCCTTCGGTGAACAATTGCAGTCAGCGGCACAAAAATCAGATCATCAGACTGCACATAATATGATCAATGGCCTGCCTATCCGAAACAGAGCGATCGTTTCTTATTCACCTGGCGGATTATCCGTAACACTGGTCCCGAAAAAAGAGACAAATAATTGCTGTTATATCGTCTTCTTTTTAAATTGGAAAGAGTTCTTTTGATCATTTGACCCATTCTTTAGAATGGGTTTAACGCTTGTGAAAAAATCACTATAAAAAATGACCAACATGCTGCTGGTCATTTCAGATGTTATTTCAGCTCCAAACACTTCCACTCGCTCTGTACGGGAACTGTTTGAGCAGGCTTTTCAATAGAGGGCTTGTCTTCTCCGGGAGGTCTTCTATCGGAAAATAACGCGCTTCGATCGTTTCTTCGCCGTCTGCGCTTAAAACACCTCCTATAATATCTCTTGTGACATATGCGATCGTCACGGGGTAAAATTGATCGCCGTTATCCAAAGTGACGAAGTATTGCGGCCCGGAAAAGACGGATAATAGTTTTAATTTCCCGACTTCAATGCCTGTCTCCTCCAGCACTTCCCTTCTTCCAGTGTCTTCAGCGGATTCGCCGAGTTCCATGAGACCGCCGGGAATTGCCCACTGTCCGGAAGGCTTTCGCTGCAACAATATTTCATCTTTGTCGTTGATTACCGCCACTACGGATCCCGTCAAGATCAACGGCCGATTGCCGACTTCTTTCCTTAAATCCTTGATGTAATCCATGTCGTCACCTTCTTGTCCGCTGTATCTTATGACAGCTGTCTGTTTGCCGTCACGGCTCCGTCTTCATCGCAATATACATAATCGCCGGGATGCCAGTTGATGCCTCCGAAGTATAAAGAAATATCTCTTTCACCTTTCCCTGCTTTAATGCTTTTCTTCGGATTAGTGCCGATGGCAAAAATGCCGATGTCCATCTTCGCCAATTCCGCACTATCACGCACACATCCATAGATGATAACTCCGGCAAGCTTCCTGCTGACGGCGATTTCCCCAAGCATGTCCCCCATTAGCGCACATTTCGTGCTGCCGCCGCCGTCGACAACGAGCACATTGCCTTCCGGAATCGTCTTCAACGCTTCCTTCACAAGCACATTGTCTTCAAACACACGCACGGTCGAAATCGGTCCCGAAAAAGAAGATCGCCCTCCGTAAGAACGAAATGCAAGCTCGCACACGGACAAATCTTCATATTGATCGCATAAATCGGCTGTTTTGATCGACATCAAATCTCTCCTTTAAATGTATGTAGTATGTATCTTGCCTCCATTATAGCCCCTATTGTCAGACTGTTCCAACATTTACTTTCTCCTTCATATAAGAGGAAACCCCCTTTCAGGTGTGTGTCAGGGCCAGGTTTCAAGTCCAGAGAAATGGCTGTCTCCAAAACAGCACGAGATAGACATTGACGAAGTCTTTCTTTTCTTACTATACTTCATAAAGGAACATACAGAAAAAGGTGATACCGAATGGACTTCGATGTATTATTTCTTTCCTTCTATGTCATTCAGGAAGTTGAAGGAAACAAAACGATCAAACATTATCAAACGATGAATAAAGAAGAGTATGCAGAAAGCCCGCTCCATGATTTCCTTGGCGGAGAATTGAAGAAAATTGCGAAACGGAAGGTCGAACGCCATCCGAAAGCAGAAAACGTACCGACGAAACTCGGATACTTCGTGGTCGAGGAAGGACATGATTTCTCTTCCAATCCGAACTTTGTCCTGTTCAATAAAGCGGCATTTGCGGAAACGAAGGAAGATTTCCACGAACATGCCGAGAGATTTGTACAGTTATATGCCGACACAAGCGCTGTGCGCGGCGGTGTCTTCATCGTCACCTCGGCAAAACTGAATAAATATTTCGATGAACCTTTCCTGTTCATCCTGAAATGCGACTTCGAGCCGAAAGTCGCAAGCATTTCCGACGAGAAAACGTTGATCCGCAATGTCGAAATGGCGATCACCACGAAAAACATGAAGAGCATCCAATATCCGAATATGCCCGAAGAAGGCATGGTTGAAGAAGGCGAGCTTAAGATCCACCAAGCATCCCATGCCCGCTACTTCGAGGATTTCCTGAAATATGTCGACTATAATGAACCGATGCCGGAAGTCATGAAAGCCCAAGTGGTGGAAATGGTCACCGAACATATCGCCGAAGTATTCGAACCCGACAGCACGGAAATGAAAGAATTCGAACAAGAACTAGAAGTCTGGAGCGTCAGCGATAAACGGGAAATCAAAGAACGCCTCGACTCCCACCAAGTCATCGAAGCCGCAGCCCATATCGTCGAGCACACACCGGAAGCCGAGCTCCGGATGAAACTCGGCGACACCGATATCAAAGGCTACTTGAGCGACTTCGGCGAAAACATCCATTTGGCAAAAGTGAACGGAAGATATGTGGCCTTGATCGAAGCGGATACCATCCTGTTCGACAAAGGGGTCTCCCCGATCGAATTCCATAAGCCGGAGGAATTGCAGGCGATTGTGGATCTGATTGTGCAGAAGAGCCGGATGTAGCGAGAACAAACTTGTAAAATTTATAGAGTAGCGGAAGCCTAGCGAGACTTAAACATAATAAAATCCAGCAGATGTACTACCTGCCGGATTTTATCTTTATTGGACTATAATCTATAAGCGATTGATGTGTACAACTATGCATTCTTTCCTTCATGGTAACATGAAGGTCTTTTTGAATGTTTACTTAAAGGGGACAATCAACATATTTCTAAAACTTGTCTCATGTTAATCAGATATAATAATAACAAAAGGTGGTATAAGCCCTATCACGTTAGAACAATTTAAAAACAATACTTTACTCAACTACTAGTTTTGCAGTCATCTCCTGATGCCCTTCTCCACAAGGAATACTACAACGGATTATATATTCACCAGCTTCTAGATTTGCAGTTGCTTTGCCTTCTCCATCTATTTTCAAATCTGTATTGTCTATTGTGATTCCGTGATGCCCGTCTTTGTTTTTGAGATTGATGGTGACTTTCCCTTCAGATACCTTATATTCTTCCTTTTCAAACTCCCAGTTACTAGCTACCAAATTAACCAACTCCCCTTCACCGCTGCCTTCGCCTTCTGTTTTGCTAGCTTCATTCGAATCTCCACAAGCTGTTAAAAAAATAATCAATAAAGCAGGAATGATCAAAATCAGATTCTTTTGCAAAAATTCTCCTCCTTTCAATTTGATAGAACATTAGTAACGCTCTCTCTAATGTATTACCATACAAATGCAATTGCCAGAGAGTAGATCTTTGAACAAAAGCAGTGAAAAAAGCTTTTAATAAAACTATTAACGTGGATGCTTAACTTACTGAATTTCATTTAAAATATTTTTTAAGTTTTCCCTTGCTTCATTTTTAATATCCTTATATTTATTATTACCGTGCGAATCGATTGTAACAATCAATGGGCCAAAATCCTTGACTCTGAATTTCCAAATTGATTCAGGCATAAGATCTTCCCACCAAACATCTTCAATCTCTTCAACTTGTGTAGTTTCCAATGCTGCGGAACCACCAAGTATGGTGAAATAACAGCCGATATAGTCAACACAAGCCTGACTTCCATCCTCTAGCAAGCCCCCTTTACCGATGATGACCTTCATTCCATAATCTCGCATTAACCCTCTTGTGAAACGATCCATACGATAGCTTGTTGTGGTTCCAATACTTACCTTTTTGTATGTGCCATCCTCTAGCTTTCTCACTCCCGGAGCTGTATGTATACCGATGGCCCCTTTAAATTGAGGTACGAGATCTTCGGGTAAATCCACCTTCTTATCAAAGAGCCGTATTAAATTTGCATCTCGGATTCCAAAGATGATTCCATCTAATGTTACTGTATCCCCAGAATGTAATTGCTTGATGTCTTCATCTGTCAATGGAGCCTTTAGACGATAGTGTGCCATATTTACCCTCCTTTTTTCATTAGCTAGTTAAAAAGAAATGATAGGTTCTTTCTGTTGTTCAAAAGTTGCTCTCATCCTTCTCGCCGGCCAGCACATCATATTCACTGCCACCGGGTTACAAGTCATATGAGTATCGGCAGCTTCAATGTGAACAGCTAATGCAGTCGTGCTCCCTCCTAATCCTTGAGCACCCAGACCCATTTTATTGATTAATGTGTACAACTCTTCTTCTAGTTTTCTTACTTCAGGATCAGTATTAGGTGAACCGACTTCTCGAGCTGCTGCCTTTTTGGCAAGTGCTGTACACTTATCAGCTGTTCCACCAATTCCAATTCCAACAATTGTTGGGGGACAAGGATTTGCGCCAGATTCAAATACGCATTCTAAAACAAACTTTTTAATACCTTTAATACCTGCAGCTGGAGTTAACATTTTTAGATAACTCATATTTTCAGAGCCTGATCCTTTTGGAACAATCATAATTTCCAATTCATTTCCTTCAACGAACTCGTAGTGTAATACTGGAACTTGATTTCCAGTGGAAGTGCCGTGGTTCTTTCTGGACAATGTGTTAACAATACTACTACGTAAAGGATGTTCTAGAGTTGCTCTTTCAGTTCCTTTTTTGATGGCCTGCTCTAATCGTAAGCCGTCAAAACGCACCTGGTTGCCAACTTTTATAAAATAAACAGGGATTCCTGTGTCTTGGCAGATTAATAATTTTTGATCATCAGCAGTGGAAACGGTTTTGATCAATGTTGCCAAGATTTCTTTTCCGCTGTCTAATTCCTCTCTTTCGTGCGCTTTTTCTAAAGCAACTCTCACATCCGGAGGCAAATCCTTAAGAGATTCAATATATAGAGTTTTGCATATATCCTCTACATTCTGATAAAATTTCTCGTCTACTTCCCAAGTATTTGTATAATCTGCTTTATAGTTAGTCACTTCCATTACAAGTCACTCCCTCTATTATTTTGAAGTGGCAACAATCCTATGTCCTTGAATGGTGGAAATATCCATAAGAGTTTGTTTTACGTCTTCCATCCAGAAATATGAATCACCATCTGTTCCTTTCTGAACAAAAATATTATTCAACCAATTTTCGTCATTACTTTCAGGGAAATCATCGCGATAGTGGGAACCTCTGCTCTCCTCACGGAGTAAAGCACTGTTAGTTACCATTTTAGCGATAGTAATTAAGTTTCGTACATTTAAATATTCCTGCCATGTGAGATTGTACTTTTGTGAACCTTTAACTGATACCCGCTGTGTTCGATTTTCCAAAACTTTTAATTCCATCAAGGCCTCTTGGAGATCCCTAGCATTTCGAACCAAACCAACTTTTTCCCACATTAGATTTTTTAAATCGTTACGAATGTGGAATGGATTTTCCCCTTCCACCATATTGAATGGTTTCAGGACAGGTTTGATCAGGTCATTGACTAGTGACTCTGAAACTTTCGCGGAAGAACCTAAATTACTAACATAAGATGCTGCTGCATCACCTGCTCTCGCACCAAAAACAGTGGAATCACAAACGCCGTTTCCCCCCAGACGATTTGCACCATGGACCCCTCCTGCATCCTCCCCAGCAACAAACAATCCTGGAATATTGGATTCAAGGTCTTTTGTTACTCTCACACCACCCATATGAAAATGAGCAGCTGGAGAGATTTCTACTGGTTCAATGCTTAAATCTTTTCCGACATCCCTGCAACGTTCCACCATTCCCGGAAACATTTTCAGAACATTTTCTCGGCCTAAATGAGAAACATCTACGTAAACCCCGCCAAGAGAGGTGCCGCGCCCTGCCATAATTTCCATATATGCTGCTCTAGAAACACGGTCTCTCGTAGAACGCTCCATGCGTTCTGGGTCGTAATTTTCCATAAATCTTTCGCCAAGAGAGTTTATTAAATACCCACCGGCTCCCCGTAAACCTTCTTCAAGTACTCCACCATTAAGCCTTGAATTCTCAGCAAGCAGTCCAGTTGGATGAAATTGCATCATTTCCATATCGAGAAATTCAGTTCCCGCACGAAAACACATCGCCATGCCATCGCCAGACTTTTCCAAACTGGGTGTAGCAATCTTATACATGGTAGCGGCTCCGCCAGTTCCTACAATTACTGCTTTACAATGAACTACGATAAATTCACCAGTCCGTATACTAAGCATTAAACAGCCGGCCACCCTTTGTGATTCTTCATCCACTAATAAATCGATTGCTCTTACTTCATCCCAAGTTTGGACATTTGGTTTTGCAAACAATTGATCCCTCATTCGCGAAATAATTTCAATTCCAGTTAAATCTCCTTTATGAACGGTTCTGTCAAAGGACTGACCAGCAAATGGTTTTTGATGAACCGTACCATCATCGTTTCGGTCAAAGAAGACCCCCATCTTTGTTTCTAATTCTCTTATCCTATTTGGGGCATCTTTTACAAGCGCCCAAGCCATTTCTTGATTATTGATGCCACCTCCACCTTTAATCGTGTCATAAAAGTGCTTCTCCAATGAATCATCTGGATGTAGAACAACATTGTATCCCCCTTGGACCATTCGAGTACATCCACTTTTTCCTATTAACCCTTTTGAAGCTACAATAATGTTTAATTTGGGATTTTGGTCGGCTGCATGATGTGCGGCAAATAAACCTGCTCCACCACTGCCAAGAATTAATATATCCGCCTCTACGTGTTCCATGTATTTCACCTCTTGTATAAAAAATAATAAGAAAAGGATTATTGTTGAATATCTTCAACATTAGGAAACGATTACATAAAATGACATCGCACAAAGAATTGCCGCCAAACCAGTGAAGATAGTGAACACACTACGATTATCCTTCACAATACCAACATCGATTAAAATGACCCTTAATCCATAAAGTGCATGGAATATCAATGAAAAAATCAATAATGCATCCACGACGGCATTTAGGTGAAGGGTGGATATCACACCCATTCCAGGGAGCTTTCCAGTGATGGCATAGCCGCTATAAATTTTGATTGGCAATAAGAAAAATAAAATTAATGCTGTCGCCCTTTGAACCACCCAAGCAATAAAACCAACAAATGGGCGCTGCTTCAACTTTACTCCTTGCATTGCTTTGTTTGTTTGAAGCTCTGTATTTGCCATATTCATCTACTCTCCTCTCTTACCACTTAAGACCAAGGGTTTTCTTTAATTTTTTTGTTTTAATTTTCTGAATCGTAACCATAGGCTTGATTCCTTTTGGACATACTTCAACGCATGCACCAAAGGTCCGGCACCCGAAAGCTCCTTCTGTTTCTGACATCATGTCTAATCTTTCTTCCCTCGCCCCGTCCCTTTCATCAGCAATTAGTGTATAGGCCCTGTTTAACGCTGCAGGCCCTATAAAGTCCCCGTCACGTAATGCTACGCTATCACATGATTGGTAGCATAAACCGCACGTGATGCAATCCTGATTTTCATCTATGATTTCACGTCTACCCGATGTTGGAGGAATTACAGCGAATTCATCCGTATCTTCCTTAGGAACAAAATAAGGTTTAACCTTCTCCCAGCTATTGAAAAATTTGTCCATGCTAACGCTTAAGTCTTTAATAATATCCATATTTTTCATTGGTTCCACTAAGATGCGATCACCTAAATGCTCTATTTTTGTTCTGCAGGCCAGACGTCCTCGACCGTTTATCAGCATGCCGCAAGAACCGCACATTCCTAATCTGCAAGCGCATCGAAATGATAAGGTAGGATCTTGATTTTCGACAATTAAGAACAGACTATCCAGTACAGTCATATTCTTTTTTGCTTCGATTTGAAATTTCTCATAAATTGGCTTTGTTCCTAGTTCAGGATCATACCGCATCACTGTAACTTCAACATTTTTCATTCCTTAACCTCCATAAAAGTTTAGTTAAGCTACTGAAAGAAATGACCCACCGCCATAATTTCAATTTCTATGTATGTTTAACTTAAATATTGTATGGTCACCCAACCACTTCTTTTTCATTATATTTCCACATTGCTAATAAATCAACGATTTTCTGAATATTTAATTATATTTAACCCTTCTATTGATAAGTTCTCATTAATATGGTTTAATTTTCAATATATTGGCTGGGTCACCAAACCACTAAATAACATTTCTATTTTTGGCTCTGTTATCGTTTGATGTTAATTTTTGTGCTTTAGTAGGCCATCCCGTTGCATGAAGATACATGATTGCAACGGATAACGGGCAGCGGCTCGAGCTTAGATAAACGAGCATGGTTAGATCTAAGCAGGCGATGCACCGAGGAGGCTTACCACGCCTGAGCTGAAAGCGTCGCTTTACAGCGGAAATCAACACTGATCTTTAACAGAGCCTTAATTTTTAAAAGGAGGAGGAAGATTGAGTAATCCAAGTACTGAAAAGATAAAAAGAAAGCCTTATAAACAATTAAAACCGCTCAAAATTAAAAAAGGATGGTTCCAAGGTGTACTTTTAACAACAGTGTTGGCATTATTGGCTGGCCGCATAGCGGAATTCCCCTTTTTTTCGATAATGGGTGTAATGATTATTTCAATTATTTTAGGGATGAGTTGGAAAGGGTTAATGAGTATTCCTGAGACTTCAGGAATTGGAATAACATTCAGCAGTAAGATTTTACTTCGTGTCGGTATCATATTAATGGGATTAAGACTAAATATGGAACAGATCTTGTCAGTTGGGTTTTCCATCGTATTGATTGATATAATAGTGATTGCTTTTACACTTATTTTTATGATGTATTTAGGAAAAGTTCTTTCTATTGATCACCATCTTTCAGCACTGATTGCTGTAGGGACAGCCGTTTGCGGAGCTGCAGCAATTGTAGCAGTAGCACCATTAATCGGAGCAAGGAAAGAGTCTACAGCTATTTCAGTGGCTTTTATAGCGATCATGGGGACCGTGGTCTCCATGATTTACATTTTTATGTATCCTTTTCTTGGACTGGATTCATATCATTACGGATTATTAACCGGGATCACTCTCCATGAACTGGCGCATGTAATAGCTGCTGCCGAACCCGGAGGAGTTGTAAGCAGCGAAACGGCAATCCTTGTAAAATTAGGAAGGGTAGCGCTTTTAATTCCTGTAGCTTTTATTTTAGGGGCATTATTTAATAAGAATAGTACTGGTGAGCCGACTAAAAAACGCAAATTAAAGGATTTACCTATACCATGGTTTATCTTTGGATTCCTGATCATGTGTCTTGTCAATACAGCCGATCTCTTATCAGATACTGTAACCCAGTTTCTGATTGCATTAAGTATCTTCCTTTTATCCATGGCCATGGCCGCCTTAGGATTAAGTGTGAACTTTATGGAATTCAAAAAATTGAATAAAAGGGTTCTTCTCACTGGAACAATCGGTTCCATTGCTTTAACACTTTTAGGTTTCCTAATTACACAAACATAGATAAAAAGCCTTAATTTCGAATTTCAACTGAAAACAGATATGTTTAAAACCGGGACTTACACCTTCGAATTCCCCCTTCCTTTTCGTGTGAATTCGAAGGTGTTTTAAGCATTGGCAATGTGAAAACGGTATAAATGTATTTGGTGGTTTTTAGTTGATAATCATTTTGATTGGTGATTTAATAAAGAGGTTGGGTCATCAACACTTTTATTTTACTTTTATTGATACTTAAATACATGGAAGCCAACCAAATCAAAACATAAAATAGCGGGCTGTTAAACAGAGTATATCGATAAAGCACATATCGGGACTATGTTATAATGATTCATATTACCTAGATCTAAAGTTGCATTAAATAACTCACTCTTCAAATTTTTCGGAAATCCTCAGCGCACACGGAAATTGTTTGGTAAGAGTCTAGTTACAATGATACTGAATAGTACCGGGAGGTTGGAATTTATATGGAATTAAATAGGAAAGGAATTTCTGAACAAGTAGCCGATAGCATCAAAAGAAAAATAATTGAAGGTGAATATAAGGTCGGCGATCGAATCCCTGGTGAAAGAGATATGGGAATCGAGCTCTCCGTAAGCCGTAATACGGTTAGGGAAGCGTATAAAATTCTTGAAGCATATGGGTATCTGACAGCTAAACACGGGACTGGCGTATTTGTGGCTTCCCGAGAAAAACAAATTCAAAAAATGACTGAAGCATTTTTTGGAAATACAAATCAAATCAAGGACTTTTTTGCTGTCCGTAAAATTTTGGAAGAATGGACGATTAAATGGTCCATCGACAACTCCAATGAAGATTTCTTTGATGAATTAGAGGGGATTATCTGCCAAGCACGTGACATCCTGGAGGGAGAAATTGATTATGTCCGCCTTGCCGAGTTAGACCATAAGTTTCATATGGCATTGGTAAACAACTCTAAGAATGTGGTCCTGATTAGTATCATGCATTATTTAATTGATCTATTGTCCGAGTCACGAAACAAAGCGATCCAAATCCCTGGTCGAGCCAAACAATCGGTGGCAGAACATGAAAGGATCTTAGAAGCGTTGAAACAAAAAAACACTACGTTAGCACAAAGATTTATGAGGGAACACTTAGAGAGTGTCGAACATTCCATAACGGAAAGTACGACTCCAAATTAAAAAAGAAGCTGTTCTGATTTATGGACGATGTCACTCCCTAAATCAAAACGGCTTTTTTTATTTGTTTATTTATCTGAATAAGTTGATGTAATGATATTCACTTTCATCTTCCCTATTTATTCTCCAACACTATCTGATAAATGACTAAAGACTTTAGGAATTGACATCTTTATTAACAAATTTTCTCCATAAAAAGAAAAGTTGTTCCAATCCCTCTGCATCGCAGCTAGCCACATGGTCGAAAAGATTTCCCTGAATCATCTGGTCAATATTGCGGGATTAGTTTACTTTCTGTGAGCAGGCATACAAAAGGACCTTCAACATCATTTTGGGGACAAGTTCCCGGATATCGAAGATGATACTACTTTGACGGTTATTATAGGGAATGAAGGTAGGGGCCAATTTTGGAAACGGGAGTTTCCTCTTACTCTAGAGGGAAAGTGGTTTGTGTAATTACTTTCATCTTAGAAAAAAGGACGATTTTTTTGTATTTATTTGCTTGCGAATTTTTAAAATAGATGAAGAGACTGCCAGAAATTCAGTTTTCACTGACTTTCTGGACAGCCCCGTTTAGAAAGTTAAGCACTCCGATACAGTTTTGTCATAACAAATTCTTTATGTCCTAAAGCTTCGGCACTTGTCAGTCGACCATTAACGGTTCTACAAATCATCTCCATCAAATTATCCCCTGCTTCTTCTAGTGAGATCTGACGGGAAAGAAGTCCTTGTACGTCCACATCAATATGCTCGCTCATAGTTTTAGCAGTGATAGGGTTTGCAGTAATCTTAACGACCGGTTCAATCGGGTTACCAATAATATTTCCTTGTCCAGTAGGAAATAAGTGAAGTACCGCTCCTCCGGCCGCCATTAAGGTGATACATTCTGCTGCAGCAGAAGAGGTATCCATATAGTATAACCCACTTCCATTATCTGGTCTTTCAGCAGGTTCTAAAACACCAATAACTTCCTTAGAACCAGTTTTAGCGATATTACCAAGAGCCTTTTCTTCAATTGTTGAAAGACCGCCTGCAATATTTCCTTGTGTTGGCTGGGATCCTAATAAATCAACCCCTTTTGATTCAATCTCTCCAACATAATCATCATAGATAGCCATGAACTTTTCCTTTAATTCCGGTGTAGCCATGCGATCACGGATTAAGTGCTCGCCTCCTGTTAATTCGGACGTTTCTCCAAAGAATACAGTAGCACCAGAATCGATTAATCGATCAACAGCTTGAGAAACTGTTGGACAAGAACCCAATCCGGTAGTTGTATCTGATTCCCCACATTTTATGCTCACAGTTAAATCTTTAAATTCAATTGGTACTTTTTGCAGTTCGGTCGCCCATTGAACAAACTCTTTTGCTTTCCAGGATGCTGCTCGTATCGTTTCAAGGTCCCCGTTTCCTTCAATAGAGAAATAAGCTACTGGTTTGCCGGTTTCAGCAATACCATCAGCGATTTTTTTAGACCAATTTTCTTCAATTCCAATAACTACAACCGCTGCTACGTTAGGATTAGAGCCGGTCCCAATCATCGTCCTAAAATGTAAATCTAAATCCGGGCCATATTGAAGTCGACCATAAGCGTGTGGCAGAGCCAATGTTCCTTGAACTTGTTTAGCTACAGCTTCACAAGCCGCATTAGAAATGTCATCAACAGGTAAAACTATAACATGATTTCGAATTCCAACCTTACCATTTTCTCTACGATATCCAAAAAGTTGTTGACTCATTTTTACCACCTCGCCGTTTTCATATTATGGGTGTGTACATAATCACCGATTTCCCATTTTTCTGTTGTTATGCCAATTTTAATGCCATACTTTAAGACTGGATGTTCTTCCTCTAAATTTACTAGAGAAATTTTATGACCTAAAGGAATATCTCCCTTAGAAGTAACTACTACATCTGAATTATCATCCATATAAATACCAACAACTTTTTCACCCTGTTCAATTGGACTAGTTACCACACCAACGTGGTCACCTCTATTATGAATTAAAAACTTGTGGGTACTTACTTGCTTCTGCTCATATTGTTGTGTGAAAGTCCCTCCCTGGCTATGGTTTGCCATAATATTTCCTCCTTTTTGTTTTTTATTGGTCTAGTGGCTCAACCAATATGTATAATCCTAATTAAAACATCACTTTCTACAATAGTCAATGAAATAAATGATTTTTCTGAAAATTCATCGTGAGTAGGACATAGGGAATGATCCATAACATTTCTTCGATACTACTATTCAGCATTCTTACTTTTCTCTTTTCTGTTATTTTGAAACTAAGTAAATCATAATTATTACCATTTTGCAGCATCATGACTTATCCTAATAAATCATAAACAATTCTCCTTTTTTGGTTTTTAACACGCCTACGGCTACTTTATCTTCAAATAATCATGTAAAAGATTTTTAAGCTCTCACTAAATATCTAAAAATTCAAAAAAATTTATTGAAAACTCATCTCGATTGTGCTTTAATAAAACTCAAGTGGTTGGGTAACCCAACTAAATGGAGGTGATTTAAGAATATAATTTTTGTTAAAAATTTTTGTTCTTATGTCACAAATTAAGAGCAAATAACCGAAATGCAATTCATATACGAAATTGTTTCTACGGAGCCTATTTAAGGTGTTTGAATACCAATGTTTTATTTCTTCAGTCATTGAATAAAATGATTTCTTTCCAGAAAACAATCGAACAATGGTGGATGAGCTCAGTTAAACAAAATATTTCTAAGAAGAGAAATTACTTTATGGATGTAGAAAAAGTCTATCTTCTTTGGTTACCACTACAATCCGGATGAACCTCCTAGCACCAAATTAATGGTAAAACATTAGAAGATTATCTTTATTTTCAGGGTTTGAAGAAAATGATTTTATGGATTCAAGTATAAATAAGGGCATTAAAAAAGCTCTCATTGCCCCACCCAAGATTCGCAGATAGTTTGTAATCCGCATAAAATTCTAATGAAGAGGAGTTCATCAATGGACAAAAATAAGATTGAAAAAAATTTCATAAAAAGAGTTCCTTATCCATTTTGGGTTTTTTCCACCTTAGGAATAGGATTTTCCCTTGGTTTATTTGCTCCTGAAAACCCTATTGTTCATGGACTTGCAGAAAGTGGAGAATATTTTCCAAAAACTATAGTTACCTTTGCTACAGCTATCATCTTCTTCTTACTAGCTGGGGCTGCAGTAAAATTGATTACCATTCATAAAGATCAGGCAGGACAATTATTTACTCGAATCGTTTTATCCTACTTAATCCTTGGTATTTTAGCGGTTACTTATGCAGCTTTATTTATTCTAGTAGTGGCTGGACTGAGTTTTAATACGGAAGGTGCTGAACCTGCAGGGTTTTTAACATTTGTATCTAGTATTTTAAATACCTTTAAAACCATTTTAACTCAACAACCTTTATTGCAAATTTTAATATCCGCTATAGTAATTGGGTGGTTTGTTTCAGTTAACAAGAAACTTAGTCGAATAGGTAAGAACATCGTCGTTATTAGTGATTATATTTTAAGAGTATTTAAGTGGTTATTGTGGTATTACCCTATAATGATTGGATGTTTGGCTATAAATATCCCGCTAAAGTTCGGAACTCAAGGTGTTGCCTATTATGGAAAAACAGTTATATGGGTTTTATTATTGGCAACAACTTGGTCATTTCTAATCATTTTTATCACCAAAATGTTATCCAAACGAACTTGGAACCAAATATGGAAGTATTATTTCACAGTATATTCAACAGGGTTTGGAACTGGGGGATCCTATGATACATTGGCTGTTAATATTATTTCTGCTGAGAAAGATTTAAAATTAAAACCAGAATTTGCCGAAACCTCAATCGTTTTTGGAACTGTACTAAATAAAAGTACTTCAACGATGGCTGTTCTAATAGTTACAGTAACAACATGTGCGATGATGGATATTCCCCTTTCGATGTTTGAGATCTTATTACTTATTTTACCTATGTGGATTTTAGGCCTAGAGTCTCCAGGAGTTCCCGGTGGTGCAGGATTTTTCATGTCACCTGTAATAGCAACCATTTTGCAGGTGCCGGATCCGACCTTGTTTATCACAACTTTCATAACCATGTATTCCGGTTTCATTCCTATGATATGTACTGCTGTCAATACTACAGATGATGGTCTAATTGGAGCTATGGTTCAGGATACATTTGCACCTAAAAAAAGCAAAAAAATATCTTCTATTAATCAGTCTAATGATACGTCTATCAAATCCACAAAATCATCATAAAATTATGGACGAGGTGACAAAATGAGAATTTTCGGATATTTATTATTTCTAATTGGGTTATGGATGATGGTTTCTCCTCAAGCAGAACTCGGACTGCATCAGCTCAAATGGATGGCAGATTATACATTCCCAGCGGAAGCACTTTTTGGGGCCATAACCGTTTCAGGAGCTTTGTTTTTAATCGGAGACCTTAAAACAAATGTTAAATCAAAATGAAATTTGGTGACTAAGTAAAGGGATAGGTAAAATTGAAAGGGTTTTCACTCGCTTCTAGTTTTAATTAGTTTTTTTCTGGATAGGATTCTCATTTCGGCCTTGACTTAAAATTTATCTTAACACTAGTGAAAAAACTAAATAAATTGTGTAAAGCTGTTCTGATTAATGAACTGTAATATAGATCAGACTCAGAGCGACCTTTTGTTTTAATCTGTTTTAAATTGACAAATGTAGCATAGAAAAAAGGTACTTCAAATGTCGAAATGAACTGTAACCCGAAAAATGGACACTTGTAAAAAAGTCCATTTTTCGGGTTTTTATGTTTTTCAATAAAAATCCATATATAATGAACAATAGTTTTTGGTCGGAGAGGTAAATAGTAGTGAGTAAGATTATTTTTAACGCATTTCAAATGAAACAATTAGAGAAGAACCCATATGTGATGAAGGTTTCGGAACGTGCAATTACGTATAGTCGCTCGTTTAAACTAAAGGCAGTGAAAGAAAACTTGAATGGGAAGGGACCTAGAAAATGACCAACTGATATTAAACGACCAAGTAAATCAATGTATAGGAAAAATCCAGAGATTTCGCTTTGTATATTGAGGGAGTTTTGTTAAAGAAGAACAGTTGTAATTCGGATAAAGATGTCATATAAAGGAATATACTACGGTGCAACCTGGAGGTAGGGTAATGCGATTTTATGACAGACCACGTAAAGCGTATTTATTTAACGACTTAAGTGCTGTTGAAGAACACGATGGAGAACTCATTTATTTTTTTGAAAAGGGATATGTTACAGTCCTTGGCGAGTTTGAACACGAGAAATATGGTGAAAATACAGCTTGTATGATTTTTAATCAGGAAGACGTTATTTCTGTATCCAAAGGAATGTTACGCTTTGTCGATGATAACTAATCGTGAAAATGTTGAGATAATCTTCTCCAAACGGTCGTAATGCTTAATTTGTTTTATTCAACAAATGGGGTCTTTATTCAATAACTAGTCAGCCACTTCCTATCTGGAGGTGGCTATTTTTGCATATTAGATAAATTAAAGCTATAGCAACAATTCTTACGAAAACAGTCTTTTAAAAAGATTGTTTTCAAAAAACAAAAGATGTAAGTAAATGACCATCTTCAGGTTCTTCTTTTTCAACTGAATAAGGGCTGACCTTAGAATAAGTACACTCCGTCAGTTTTCCATTACTTTTGAGTAATCATGGTTTTTCTTTAGTTAGATGATACATTAGATAATTGTTGTCCAGTGATAAGGCGGAATAGCTTTTCTGATTTACGCTTGCTTAATTGGGCGTATTTGGATTCCCCGTTTATGACAAGCTCCACTTTATCGTTGCCTGGACTAATCCATAGGCTATAGGCAAGTTGTGGCTGGTCAAGGCTTTCGTAAAAATAGAATTCGTAATCTGGATAGGAGTCCATCGTTACTTCTGCAGTTTCCCAACGGACACTGTCCAGCAAGTCCCCTACTTCCTGAGCGGTTTCGTTGTCGGTGATTTCTTTGAAATGTTCATATTCGTGCTCTTCTCCTACACGTTTTTCTACTGAAATGTTCTTGCCTTCGACA
>NZ_JAZVJO010000007.1:0-19155 GCF_059453735.1 Peribacillus sp.
ACAGAGACATTTTTTTCCCTCCTTATTCTAAGATTGATGGTACGCGAATATGACCATCTTCCGTGCTGTCTGGAGCGTTTTTCAAAACTTCCTCCACTGGCAGCCCGTTTTTCGAGACATCTTCTCTCATCACATTCTTCATGTCTAGTACATGAGAAGTTGGTGCAACATTTTCCGTATCTAATTCATTCAATTGCTCAGCAAATGAAATCATTTGATCCAATTGCTTCTGGAATTTTACAGCTTCATCCTCTGTAATGGCCAGCCGTGCTAAATGCGCAACATGCTTAACCTGATCCATGGAAATACGTGACATAATCTTCACCTCCGAAAATATATAAAAAAACGGCAGCTAGAGCCGCTTCTTGTTTAAAAATCATCCTGTAAATCATAACAAACTTTTACGCTCTAAAGCAACAAGTGTTATTATCAAAACTGGTTTAATGTCTCCTTACTAAACTATATGTGTAAATTACGACAATAAATATAAAAATATTGTCTGGGAAATAATATAAAAAGACGGTTTTTGTCGTCTGAATATTTAAACTTATTTTTTTGTCAAATGAGCTTAAACACTTGCTACGAAAGGCTTTACCCTTGTTTTTAAAAAATCTCCTTCTTCCTTAAAAGTTGAATATACCTAGAAAGTCTGTTATTTTTTTAAACCATACCCCTTCATCTGCGTTTTCCACAAGATTTGATGATGGACAACACAAAGGAGAGTGACTGAACGAATGGAAACAGGCGTTATGATTTCTTTGGCTATTTATTTTATAGCCATGCTATTAATTGGCTTATATGCCTACAAAAAATCTTCAGAAGATATTTCTGGTTATATGTTAGGAGGCCGCGGCTTAGGTCCAGCCGTTACCGCACTATCAGCTGGTGCAGCTGATATGAGCGGATGGATGCTGATGGGACTTCCAGGAGCCATGTATTCAACCGGTTTATCAAGTATTTGGCTGGCTATTGGATTAACGGTCGGAGCTTACTTCAACTACTTATTAGTAGGACCTAGACTTCGGAGTTATACAGAAATAGCAAATGATTCTATTACCATCCCCGATTATTTCGAGAATCGATTCATGGATCATACACGAATTCTACGTTTCGTATCTGCTATTATCATTATTATCTTCTTTACACTATACACCTCTGCTGGATTTGTTTCAGGCGGTACCCTTTTTGAAAGTTCATTCGATATGGATTACAAAATTGGATTATTTGTAACGGCAGGAGTCGTTATCGCGTATACCATATTTGGAGGCTTTCTTGCCGTCAGTTTAACTGATTTTGTCCAAGGTATTATTATGTTTCTTGCCCTGATACTAGTACCTGTCGTGACGTTTTTCGAGCTCGGCGGACCTGCTTCTGCCATGCAAGATGTGAGACAAATTGATCCTCATCTTATGGACATTTTCAGAGGCACCAGCTTACTCGGTATTATTTCATTCCTCGCTTGGGGACTTGGATACTTTGGACAACCTCATATTATTGTTCGTTTTATGGCGATTTCTTCCGTGAAAGAACTAAAACCTGCACGCCGGATTGGTATGACTTGGATGATCGTGTCCGTTTTCGGGGCCCTTTTAACTGGGTTATCCGGACTCGTTTATGCTACAAGAAATAATATTCCTGTCGATGATCCTGAAACCATCTTTGTTATTCTTTCGAATGTACTCTTTCATCCACTCATTACAGGATTTCTATTAGCCGCTATTCTTGCTGCTATCATGAGTACTATTTCTTCACAGCTGCTGGTTACATCAAGTGCGCTTACAGAAGATTTCTATAAAACATTCTTGCGCAGAAATGCAACCGATAAAGAATTAGTTTTAATTGGGCGCCTTTCCGTATTGTTAGTAGCGATTGTGGGACTTTTATTAGCCCTAACACCTAATAAAACCATACTTGCCCTTGTTGGATATGCATGGGCTGGATTTGGGTCTGCATTTGGCCCCGCTGTTCTATTAAGCTTATATTGGAGACGTATGACTAAATGGGGAGCCTTGGCTGGTATGGTAGTCGGAGCCGTTACTGTGTTAGTCTGGGTTAATATTCCTGGTTTAAGCGACTTCATGTACGAAATGATTCCTGGCTTTACGTTAAGTCTACTTGCCGTAATTGGAGTCAGCTTAATAACCACTATTCCTAATAAAGATGTTCAAGATACTTTTAATGAAATGGAAAAATTTATATCTGATAATAAATGAATTGAAAAACAGATTTTCCACATTATGTGGAAAAGCTGTTTTTTTATAAGAAATAGTGTAAAAAGAGACTTTTGCTCTCTTCACATTATTCTTGATTTAAGCTTTCGCTTTTTTTATTTGCTTACTTCTTAATTGGCCGCAAGCTGCATCAATGTCTGTTCCATTTTCATGACGGATTCCACAATTAATGCCTTTCTTTTTTAACGTCTCATAAAATTCTTCAATCGATTTTTGCTCACTTCGCTGATATTGAATATGCTCATCAACTGGATTATAAGGAATTAAATTTACATAGGATAAGTGTCGCTTATTCCTTAGTAATGCTGCAAGCTGCAACGCTTCTTCTTTATGATCATTGACTCCCTCAAGCATGATGTATTCAAAGGTAATTCGGCGATTGGTTTTTTCTAAATAGTAATCCACAGCATCCATCAACTTTTCCAATGGGAAAGCACGATTGATTTTCATAATACTGGTTCTAAGTTCATTGTTTGGTGCATGCAAGGAGATAGCCAAATTCACCTGCGTATTCATATCCGCAAATTCATAAATTTTATTTGAAAGCCCGCTTGTGGATACGGTAATATGTCTGGCACCAATGGCAAGTCCATTTTGATCATTAACCACGTTTAAGAAACTCACAAGGTTTACGAAGTTATCAAATGGTTCACCAATTCCCATTACGACGATATGACTAACTCGTTCATCCTTCTCAACCTTATCTAAATGATGTTGAACGTTCATAATCTGTTCAACAATCTCACCGCTGGTTAAATCACGGCTTTTAGCTAATAGTCCACTAGCACAAAAACTACAGCCGATGTTACAGCCTACTTGAGTCGTCACACATACAGATAAACCATATTTAAATCTCATTAAAACCGTTTCAATTAAATTTCCATCCTTTAGCTTGAACAAAAACTTAATCGTTCCATCTGCTGATTCTTGCTTCGTATGCAATTCTAATGTTTGGATTGCGAAATGATCTTCTAACAATTGAATAATTTCTTTGCTGACGTTTTTCATTTGAGAAAACTCAGTTACCCGTTTCTTATATAACCAATCCCAAACTTGTGTAGCTCGGAATTTCTTATGTCCATGACTCATCAGCCATTCTGTTAGTTGATCATATGTTAATCCATAAATGGATTCTTTATTCATATCTAAACCTCTTTTCAAAAATTTAAGCTTCAGCTCTATTTTACCTTAATTTAGCCCCTAGTAGCAAATCAGTGAATTATAACAGATTATTATACCAGATGAATATCTAATTAAGCAATTATTCTATGTTTGATTTAGTTTTCCCTATAAACAGCATCTAAGTTATACTGTCTAAAAAAAGGAGAGCAATCAGATTTTTTGACTGATTACTCCCCTCTCTTTATTGAATCGACACGATACCGTCGTTTCCTTGTTCTATTTTCCCTTGTTTCTTAATTTCTAGTTTTGTAAGGTTTGTAAAGATAACCGGTGTTACCGTTGAAGCTGCATGATTCTTTATAAACTCTAAATCAAATTGCAGAAGATCTTGTCCTTTTAATACGTGATCCCCCTGTTTGACGAGCAGTGTAAAACCTTCTCCTTTGAGATTTACCGTCTCTAAACCTACATGGATTAGAATTTCATACCCTTGTTTAGACATAATTCCTACTGCATGTTTAGTTGGGAAAACATTAATAATTTCCCCATCGACAGGAGAAACAACCAGTCCTTTACTTGGAATGATACCAAATCCATCACCCATCATCTTCTGTGAAAATACAGGATCAGGAATCTCATCAATAGGAATAAGTTCTCCCTCAATAGGCATTACAAAGTCTTGTTTAGTCAACGGAAGTAATCCTGTAAGCTCGGGTGCAGCAGGCTCCTCTTCCGTAACCGTACTGATTGATTCTGTATCCAATCTCTTCATTGCGTCAGCAACAAACTCCACTTCTGTTCCTACAATTATCTGCAAATTGGTCTTATTTAACTTCATAATACCTTTTGCACCGTGTGCCTTCAGTGAAGCATCACTTACTAAGCTCATATCATTTACATTTAATCGAAGCCTTGTTGCACAATTATCGATAGAAGAAATATTTTCTTTCCCTCCGATATCTTGAATAAACTGAGAAGCCATTTTTTCATGTTTATTAACGCCCGTTTCGATAACAGTTTCTTCTTCTAGTTCGCTGTCATCTTCTCTACCCGGTGTTTTCAAATTAAACGCTTTGATTAAAAAGTAGAAAATGACGAAATAAATGACCGCATAAATGACACCAATCAATATTAACAGCAATGGTTTTTGTGCGATATTATAATTGAGTCCAAAGTCAATGAATCCCGCTGAGAAAGTAAATCCGCTTTTAATGCCCAACAAGGTGGTTACCCATAGTGAAAGTCCAGTTAAAATTGCATGGACCCCATAAAGCAGTGGTGCAACAAACATAAATGAAAATTCAATGGGTTCTGTAATCCCGGTAAGAAACGATGTTAATGCCAGACCGATAAACATTCCAGACACTTTTTTTCTATTCTCCGGTTTAGCTGTGGCAATAATCGCTATACATGCTGCTGGAAGCCCGAACATCATAATTGGGAAAAATCCAGTCATATATGTCCCAGCGGTTGGATCACCCGCAAAGAATCGAGCAATATCTCCCGTTTTACCCGCGAACTCACCAAATTGGAACCAGAATAAGCTATTTAATACATGATGCAAACCTAATGGTATTAATAATCTATTCAACAGTCCAAAGAGCCCTGACCCAATAGCTCCCAGATCAATAATCCAGTTCCCCATTCCAGTAATTGCATCCTGGATAGGCGGCCATACAAAGCCTGCTAACCCTGCTAAGATGACCATAGCAAGCGACGTTACAATTGGAACAAAACGTCTCCCGCTGAAAAAGCCCAGCCATTCAGGCAGCTTAATATCGCGGAATCGATTATACATAAGACCCGCAACAATCCCTGCGATAATTCCGCCAAGAACCCCCATATTGATACCGGTATCTAAGGATTTAGCCCCTTCTGTCAAAACTAAATAGCCAATTGCGCCTGATAAAGCAGCCGCACCATGGCTATCTTTCGCAAAACCGATTGCTACTCCGATTGCAAAAATTAACGCTAAATTATTAAATATGGCATTTCCTGCGTTCGCCATAAACGGTATATTGAAGAAATCTTCTTGTCCTAACCGTACCAGTAATCCTGCTGCTGGTAAAACGGCAATCGGAAGCATTAATGCTTTTCCGATTCTCTGTAAAAAACCTAACATGTTGTTTTCATCCCCATCTCTATGATGTATAAGTTCTTGTGGTTTGTTAGCGCATAATAATGGGCATCATATCATTATTCTTATCCCTATGTCTAGACCAGCTCTCCTTGTCATTATACTACCGCTATTAAATTAATTTTCTCCATATATAGAGGGAATATATACCAATCACAGCATATACCTAAATTGGTATAGACAACTATATTACTAAGGTGTTAAAGTATAGGGGGAACATGAAAGGAAGTTTTATTAATGAGTAAACAAGTATTACTTAAAGGAATCGATATATACAGTGAGGGCCAGCTCATACAGAACGGCTACATAAAAATAATAGATGAAAAAATAGCAGAAGTTGATTTACTAACTAATTTAGAGAATGAAGAAGAGTTTACTATTATCGACGTTCCTTCCACCTACAAGGCGGTTCCTGGATTTATTGATGTTCATATTCATGGCGTGAATGGCGCGGATGTAATGGATGCTACAAAAGAGGCCTTAGATACCATGTCTTCCACCCTTCCAAAAGAAGGAACCACAAGCTTCTTAGCGACAACGATGACACAGGATACCAAAGAAATTGAAAAGGCACTAGCGAATGTCGGAGAGTATCTTCAGGGAAAACAGGATACTGGAAAAGCAGAAATTGTGGGAGTGCATTTGGAAGGACCCTTTGTAAATCCTGATAAAGCTGGAGCGCAGCCGCTCAAGCACATCATGAATCCAGACTTACCATTATTAAAAAAATGGGAACTCTTGACTAACAACATGATTAAGCTGGTCACTTTAGCACCAGAACGACCAGGTGGATTAGAAATGGTGAACTACCTGTCCACTCACGGAATCGTAGCTTCTATTGGACATTCTGACGCTACTTTCGAAGAAGTGAATAAAGCCATAGAGTCTGGGGCTAATCATGTTACACATCTATACAACCAGATGAGCGGCCTCCATCACCGTGAACCAGGGGTTGTTGGCAGTGTGTTTTTACGTGATGAATTAAAAGCAGAAATTATTGTAGATGGAGTCCATGTTCGTCCAGAAATGGTAGAGCTCGCTTATAAAATTAAAAGAAAAGACGGGCTTTTATTGATCACCGATTCCATGCGCGCAAAGTGTTTAAAAAATGGTGAATATGATTTGGGCGGACAAGATGTCATTGTTAAAGATGGGAAAGCCGTTCTGGCTGATGGAACCCTTGCAGGCAGTATTTTAAAACTAGGAACTGCACTAAAAAACATCATTACGTATACAGGGTGTACTCTTGCAGATGCCATTGAAATGGCATCGGTTAATCCTGCAAAACAATTAAATATCTTTAATCGAAAAGGAAGTCTGGCAATTGGAAAGGATGCGGATATCGTTATCCTTGATGAAAATCTTGATGTATATATGACATTTTGCCGGGGAGAACTTGCATTCACTAAAGGGGGACAATAAGGATGAAAATCATCGAAGTAACGAATTATCAAGAAATGAGTAAAGCAGCTGCGGATTATATCATTCGTAAGGTTCAGCAGTCTCCAAACCTAATTCTAGGTCTCGCAACAGGAGGTACGCCCATCGGCACCTATAAATATCTTGTAGAAGACCACAAAAAAAATAAAACTTCCTATAAGGATGTAACAACATTTAATTTAGATGAATACGTCGGCCTAGCCAAAGAAAATCCACAGAGTTACCATTCTTATATGAACGAACACTTCTTTAATCATATTGATATCAATCCTGCTAATACACATGTCCCGAATGGAAAAATCGAGTCAATAAAGGACGAACCTGCGGCGTATGAAGAGTTGATTAAGGAAGCTGGCGGAATTGATCTCCAAGTGCTTGGAATCGGCCAAAATGGTCATATTGGTTTTAACGAGCCTGGTACGCCCTTCTCTTCAAATTCTCATATTATTGAATTGGCCCCATCAACCATTGAAGCCAATGCGCGTTACTTTGAGTCTCCAGAAGAAGTACCGACAAAAGCGAATACGATGGGGATTAACACCATTATGAAAAGTAAAGAGATCTTGCTGCTTGTATCAGGCGAAAACAAACGACAAGCATTGTCTCAACTTTTAGAGGGAAAGATTTCGGAGGATTTTCCTGCGTCTGCCCTGCTTAACCACCCTAATGTGGTCATCATCGCTGACGAAGCTGCACGTTCAGGAAGGACAGGTAGCGAGAAGCATGATCAATAAGAATTCACCTATCCCCATTTATTATCAGCTCGCCGAACATATTAAGCAGTTGATTGAAAAGGGTGACTTATCTCCAGGTGATTCGCTTCCTGCTGAACGCGAATACGCAGAACAATATCAAATCAGCAGAATGACCGTTAGACAGGCATTCACACAACTTGTGAATGCCGGTTACTTATCTCGCCGACAAGGAAAAGGCACCTTTGTTGCTGAACGAAAACTTGAACAGCCCTTGCAAGGTTTAACCAGCTTTACGGAAGATATGAAAGTTCGCGGGCTAGAGCCTGGTAATGAATTCATTCACTTTCAAATCATACCTGCTACCAGTCAGATTTCTCAACACCTCAGCATTCAAGAGGATGAACCCGTTTATGAAATTAAACGAATTCGCCTGGCAGATAATGTCCCGATGGCCTTAGAAACGAATTACATTTCAGCCAATCTAATCAGCGGTCTAACGGAGACCATTGTAAATCAATCCTTATACGGATATATTGAGGAAAAACTAGGTTACCATATCGAAGAGGCCACACAAATTATTGAATCAACCCTTGCCAGCCCAATAGAGGCAAAATACTTAAAAATCAAAACAGGTGCTCCCATCATGTCCATCCTAAGAAATACCTTCTTAGAAGATGGAACGCCATTTGAATTTGTTATATCTGCTTACCGTGCTGATCGTTATACGTTTAAGATCCACATGAAACGTTGAGAAATGGAAGGGTGAAGATTACGATAATCAGTCAATATTTTCAAAAAATCACGTCGTTATTGGCAGTATGTGAACATGATGAAAAAGACAATCTATCTAAAGCCGCAGAAAAAATAGCAGAAAGTATTCAGCAGCATGGAATTATTCATTTGTTTGGATGCGGTCATTCTCATATGTTTGGCGAAGAGCTTTTTTATCGAGCAGGCGGACTAGCCCCCATCAGTCCTATTCTAGAAGAAGATTTTATGCTCCACAAAGGAGCTGTACGCTCCTCAGAACTAGAGCGAACACATGGGATTGCTCAACAATTCATGGAAACCCATACTATTCTGCCCGAAGATGTGATGATTGTTGTATCCACTTCGGGCAGAAACCCTGTTCCAATTGAAGTCGCGCAAATTGCTAAGAAAAAAGGAGCTTATGTCATCGTAATCACTTCGCCTAGCTATGCTAAAACCCAATCTTCTAGGCATCCGTCCGGTCTTTTCTTATATCAAACTGCCGATCTATCGATTGATAATCATATTGAAACAGGCGATGCACTTATGGAAAAAGAAGCACTGAACATTCACTTTGGCAGTGGTTCAACCATTATTGGAATGGCTCTTCTAAATGGGATTATGGTCAAAGCCATAGAAATCATGGTGAATAATCACTTTACCCCTCCCATTTTTAAAAGCGGGAATGTAGATGGTGCTGAGGAACATAACAGAAAGCTGATCGATCAATACAAAGAAAGAATTCCTATGCTAGAAGCGTAAAGTTAGGCTGCCGAGAACCCTCGCAGCCTTTTTTGGGTATCCCCCACAACAGTACCGCGCAAAAAATCAAAAAGCCCAGCTGCATAAGCTGGGCATAGTTCATTATTTATAAATGTGGACAAATGGTTCATCTTCACCAGCTTTTTTTACAACCAAGGCTTCTGGTCCATTCACGGATGTAACAGATACCTGTACGGAAACGTAATCAGGGAAATGTTCCATCACAAGGCCCGTTAAGTATTGAGTAAATCCAATTGCCTCAGAGTTACCGTAAAATTGAATGGGTATTTCTATATTAAGATCTTGCAGCTGATCGTCCACATAAAAGGCACGTCCGACAACTCCATTAAAGTTCGGAAAATATTCCTCGACATCTTGCTTGAATTTCTTAAACATTGTAACATCATCACGGTGTTCTTTCTCAGCATCTGTTGAAGGAAGTACATAATATTTCTCATCAACATTCTCCCATTTACCGATGCTGTTTCCGTCTTTACTTACATGGGTAAAGCTCATAAAGCTGCCCGGAATAACCGATGATTTTTCTACCTGCTTAAATAGTGCAATGGTAATCGGCACGTCTTTCAATTCATCTGTCTTCCGAAGTCTTTTAAGAACTTCTGCAGCAATCTTTTTCCCCTCTGATTCTATCTTCTGGTCTGAAATAGACGTATCATAGGTAGCTCCATATTCTTCTTTTTGATAATAATGAACGGAGTTAAGCGCAAGGCCGATTACAACTCCTCCAAGACTTACTTGATTATCTTTATTCTTAATTAGATAATCATGTTCTAAAATATGTGCCAGATAGATTGGGTCTTTTTCATTACGGGTCTTGATATCACCCTTTTCTGTATCAATCGGGTTCAATCCAAGATTGTCGCTTGCCTTCAGTTTCTTCTCTGTTAATTGCTCGTTTGTATATTTACGTTCTAGCCACTTACTGATGGTACTGCTGTCTAATACTTGTCCCTCTTTAAAATAGTACTTATCTTGATTAAAGTCCTTTTGCGAAATACGCATTAATCCTGTTTCAAACTCTTCAATGTCATAGCGCGTATTTAGATTTGATACAACTAAACCACGAGCCTGTGAAGCTTCAAAAGGTAAAAGCATCTTATAATAATCGTCGGATATTTGATACTTAGGAATAATCGCTTTTTCTGTTTTTTCAGCTTTATCTTGAACAATTTCTTCTTCACCATCATCGAATTGAGGTGCACATCCTGCAAGAAGTATTGCAACACCTAACCCCACAAAAAAGCTTTTTTTCATGCCTACACCCTCTTAACTCTTTAATTCTGTAATAAGCCGATCTTCATCCCACACGTCAATCCCCAAGCTTTCCGCTTTCTTAAGCTTTGAACCTGCATCTTCACCTGCAATTAATAAATCCGTTTTCTTACTAACACTGCCAGCCACTTTAGCCCCAAGTGCTTCGAGCTTTTCTTTTGCTTCTTCGCGTCCCATTTGATGGAGTTTCCCGGTCAATACTACCGTCTTGCCGGCAAACACCGAATCAATGGTTTCAATGGCTGCAAGCTTTGGCCCTGTGTATGAAAAATTGACTCCAGCTTTTTTTAGTTCAGACAAGAGGAGTTGTACTTCCTCGTTTTCAAAGTAGGCAACAACCGCATTCGCCATTTTTTCACCGATTTCATTAATAGCCGTTAAGTCTTCTAATTGTGCTTGACTTAAGGCTTCCATTGTTTCAAAATACTGTGCTAATGTTTTCGCTGCTTTTGAACCTACATGTCGAATACCTAGACCAAACAATAACCGCTCCAGTGAATTTGACTTAGAAGACTCAATCGCTTTCAGCAAGTTCGTAGCTGACTTTTCGCCCATCCGTTCCATTCCAATCAGCTGCTCATACGTCACCTTATAGAGATCTGCAACGTCATGAATTAAGTGCTCACTGAATAATTGACTGATTACTTTCTCACCTAAACCATCAATATTCATGGCGTTACGAGAGACAAAATGGATTAATCCTTCACGTATTTGTGCAGGACACTGAGGATTAAGACAGCGCAAGGCCACTTCCCCTTCAAGCCGCACAAGCTCACTATTACATTCTGGACATTCTGTCGGCATGGCGAAGTCAATCTCCTCACCTGTACGACGGTCAGCTAAAACATTGACTACCTCCGGAATAATATCGCCCGCTTTTTTAATAACGACCTGATCACCAATTTTGATATCTTTTTCACGAATCAAGTCTTCATTATGAAGGGTTGCCCGCTGAACAGTTGAACCAGCTACTCGGACAGGATCCAAGATAGCAGTCGGGGTGATAACACCTGTCCGCCCAACATTCAATTCAATACTGCGGAGGGTGGTAATCACTTCTTCAGCCGGGAATTTATAAGCAATAGACCATCTTGGGCTTTTTGCGGTTCTTCCCATCTCTTCCTGCTGCTGCAGTGAATCAACCTTTATAACAATGCCATCAATATCATAGGCAAGATTAGGACGTCTTTCAACCCATCCCTCAATATAAGTTAGAACTTCTTCTATAGTTGAACATTTTTTTCGTTCTTGATTGGTTTTAAAACCTAAGCGATCTAGTAAATCCAGAGCTTCACTATGTGATTCCACGCCTGTTTCGCCCAAATCAGCAATGGCATACAGGAAAACATCAAGATTCCGCTTCGCTGCAAGCTTTGAATCGAGCTGTCGAAGCGAACCAGCTGCCGCATTACGCGGATTAGCAAACGGTTCTTCTCCTTGATCATCTTTGGCTTTGTTTAGTGCTTCAAATGAACGCTTCGGCATAAAGGCTTCACCACGAACCTCAATAGAAACAGGTTCTTTGAGCTTTAATGGAATCGATTTTATCGTACGAAGATTCTCGGTGATATCCTCACCAACACTGCCGTCACCTCGAGTTGCTCCTCTTGTGAAATAGCCTGCTTCATACTGCAGGGTGACAGCAAGCCCATCAATTTTCAGTTCACATACATATGAATACTTGTCCCCAACTGCTTGACGAACCTTCCGATCAAAATCGCGCAGGTCATCCTCATTAAATGCATTGCCAAGACTAAGCATCGGTGAACGATGTTCCACTTTTTCAAACATATCAAGAATTGTACCGCCTACACGCTGTGTAGGTGAATCTGGGGTTTTTAATTCAGGAAAAGCTTCCTCATACTCAATCAGTTCTCTCAGCAGCCGATCGTATTCAGCATCCGGTACCGAGGGCTTATCTTGCACATAATATTCATAACTGTATTGATTTAAGAGATTTTGTAAATCAGCAACCAGCTTTTCAGCCTCTTTCAGATCCATTTATTCATCCCTTTCTGATTTATTATTATTAGGCTTTATCGATTGGAGCAAATTTAGCAAGTAACCGTTTTATGCCTGTCGGGCTTGGGAATGCAATATCCAGCTCCTTGCCTTCACCTTCACCTTTCACGCTGACGACAGTTCCCGTACCCCATTTTTTATGTGCAGCTTTATCTCCGACTTTCCAGCCAATTTCGTCACCGCCTGTTGAGGAAGGAGCAGTCACTGCTTTCCCAAACGATGGTGTCCTTCTTGACCCGCCCGATTGAATAGGTCTTGTTGACAAACCTGTCCCAAAACTTTTCTCTACTTTTTTCGGTTTAGGCGGCTGTAAGTCTTCCAGAAGTTCTTCAGGAATTTCTTTAATAAATCTTGAAACTGGATTCATATTTGTCCGGCCGTATAACGTCCGCATTTGCGCATTCGAAATAAACAGCTCTTTTTCGGCACGGGTAATCCCTACATAGGCCAGACGTCTTTCTTCTTCCATCTCATCGTCATCCATCAGCGAACGACTGTGAGGGAATACTCCCTCTTCTAGTCCTAGTAAAAAGACTACTGGGTATTCAAGCCCCTTTGCTGAGTGAAGCGTCATTAAGGTAACTGAATCCTGTGCTTCTTCTGTATCGTCAAGTTGATCAATATCTGCCACTAAGGCCAAATCGGTTAAAAACCCAACAAGCGTTTTATCATCATTTTGTGCTTCAAATGATTTAGTTACTGATAAAAACTCGTCAATATTTTCTAGTCTTGTCTGAGATTCAATTGTTTTTTCGATTTTCAACATATCACGATAGCCCGTTTTCTCAATAACCTCTTCAACTAGCTCCGTTACTGATAAGTATTCCAGCATATTCGTATAGTTATGAATGAGGTCTCGGAATCCTCTAGCTTCCTTAGCCGCCTTGCCGCTCAGGCCAATCATCTCAATATCCTGCAAAGCTTGATACATGGATAAGTCACTCATGGCCGCATAATCCGCCACTTTATCTAGAGAAGTTGAGCCAATTCCACGTTTAGGAACATTAATGACACGACGCAGACTGATATCATCATCAGGATTGGCAATCAGCCTTAAATACGCTAGGATATCCTTAATTTCTTTACGATCATAGAACTTAATTCCGCCCACGATGCTGTATTGAATATTCGATTTGAGCAGAACTTCCTCCATAACCCGTGATTGGGCATTAGTTCGGTAAAGAATGGCGATATCCGCATATTTATGTTCGCCGTCACGTACAAGTTCGTTAATCTTTCCAGCTACGAATTGAGCTTCACCCTGTTCACTATCCGCACGGAAATAAGACAGTTTACTGCCTTCCATATTTTCGGTCCAAAGGTTCTTCGGCTTACGGTTCTGGTTCTTGCCGATGACATTATTTGCAGCGTCAAGAATCCGTTTTGTGGACCGATAGTTTTGTTCTAAGAAAATCATCGTTGCATTCGGATAATCTTTTTCAAAGGACAAAATATTCGCAATGTCTGCTCCCCGCCAACGATAAATCGACTGATCAGAGTCACCCACTACACATAGATTACGGAATCTAGATGCCATTAATTTTACTAGCATATACTGAGCTCTGTTCGTATCCTGATATTCGTCAACATGGATATATTGAAACTTACGTTGATAATATTCAAGAACTTCCGGTACACGCTGAAAGAGCTGGATCGTCTTCATAATTAAATCATCAAAGTCCAGCGCTTGATTTTTCCGAAGCCTCTTTTGGTATTCAGTATAGACATCGGCAGCAACCTTTGTGAAAAAATCAGAAGCCGTTTTTGAATACTCCTCAGGTGTAACCAATTCATTTTTCGCCGAACTGATCGTACCAAGTAACGCTCGATAATCATATTTTTTTGTATCCAAATTTTTATCTTTTAGAATTTGTTTAATCACCGATTGCTGATCAGATGTATCCAAAATCGAGAAATTACGATTGTACCCAATCCGATCAATATCACGTCTTAAGATACGGACGCACATGGAGTGGAACGTTGAAATCCAAATATCGTCAGAAGCCCCGCCTAGAATAGCACGAACTCTCTCTCTCATTTCTCTTGCCGCTTTATTTGTAAAGGTAATGGCCAAGATATTCCACGGAGCCACTTCTTTTTCAACCATTAGAAAAGCAATACGATGGGTAAGAACCCGTGTCTTTCCGGATCCTGCACCAGCCATAATTAATAGCGGGCCATCAGTAGCTTTTACCGCTGCTTGCTGCTGATCATTTAATCCTCTGAGTAATTTCTCTGCTAAATATTGCATTCTATATCCCACCTCAATCGAACATTTGTTCTTTGTTATACTATACCCTGTTCTGCTGATTCTTGCCAATACGCAAGAACATCTATTTTACTGCACGAACCGTTGTAAGTGCGATGGCAAGATCTTCATATATAATATTTCCAACGACTACTACATCAGCAAAAGCCGCCATTTCTGCCGCCTTCTCAGGTGAATTAATACCGCCTCCATAAAAAAGGACAGTTTCCTCCAAGTTCTGACTAGCTTTCTGCACTGTATCTACATCTCCATAACTGCCACTATACTCTAAATAGAAAATCGGCAGATGAAACATTTTTTCGGCCATCATGGCATAGGCACCGACCTCCTCGGCATCTAGATTCGTATCCGCGGACGTCAATATTGCAGCCTTACAACTCGGATTCATGATGCAATACCCCTCCACGAACATCTCATCCCAATCTACTAATTCACCAAATTCCTTCACAGCCTGTTGATGAAACTTCATCATCCAGTTAGGATCAGTGCTATTTAAAACGCTTGGAATAAAATACAAATCAAAACCAGGCGTAACCATCTCAAGTGATGAAACCTCTAACACACAAGGAACCGTATAACGGCGGACCCTCGCCATCAAGTCAAGAACATTTTCCAACGTAACTCCATCACTGCCCCCAACAAGAATAGCATCGGTACCGGATTCGCAGATTTTCTCTAACGACTCATCCGTAATCTCTTTATTTGGATCGAGTTTGAAAGCATGCTTCCACTCGCGAAAATCGTACATCATACATCCTCCTATCTATTTCCCATTACACCATTATAGCATTAAGAAATTTCATAAAAAAAGATATAACACGAAAAACGTAAGTACCCCGTTTAGACCGCGAAGGAAATAGGGAGAGGAACCTAAAGGCGTCCTTTGCCTTTTGGGGACTCTCCTCTTTTCCACAGCGGTCTGGGGTGCTGGAGTTAGACAAACGAAAAACGTAAGTACCCCGTTTAGACCGTGAAGGAAATAGGGAGTGGAGCTAAAAGGCTGTTCTTGCCTTTTGGGGACACTCATCTTTTCCACAGCGAGCAGGGCGCCGCAGCTGGACAACCTGAAATGCGGAGGCGCCACAGCTAAACAACACTGAAATGCACAGACATCCGTTTGCTCGCCTTTCCTATTTCATAATCATCCAGTTTTATGAATGAATAGTCATTCATAATTCGAAGAAAAAAGCGCTTCCAATATATTATATTAAAAGAAGATAGAGCTATCAAGAAAATCTTTCCATAATACAGAAAATAATGTAATTACTAGGAAATAAAAAAGCAGCGTGTCTTATCCTAAAATACAGGATGGACACGCTCCATTTAATAAATTAAATTGATTAACTCGTCTTTTGTTACTTTCCCAAAATAATGAGTAACGTCCAGGTCGGCTAACGCTTCTGCAATAGCTTCTCTTTCATAACGAACACCATTCAATAATTCTTCAATTTCTGCTACTTCTCCGACACCAAAAAAGTCTCCGTAAATTTTGCAGCTTTCAATGCATCCTTTGTTAACTTCTAGACGAATATCAATTGAACCCACGGGAAAACGATGTGAGTTCTGCAGGTTGAATTTTGGTGATTTTCCATAATTCCAATCCCAGCTCTGATAACGCTCTTTTGAAATTTCATGGATCTTATTCCAATCCTCTTCCGTCAATACGTATTCAGGAACTTCTTCGCTGCCTTCAAAAATATACTTTAGAATAAGTGATCGAAATTCTTCAATTGTGATTGGATTTTCTAGAAAATCTGCAATATTGGTTACCCTGCTTCTGACAGATTTGATGCCTTTAGATTCAATTTTGTCTTTCTTCACTTTCAGCGAAGCTACTACATCATCAACATTGACATCATACATTAAAGTTCCGTGACTGAACATCCGTCCACGCGTTGAAAACATAGCATTTCCAGAGATTTTTTTTCCTTCTGCAAGAATATCGTTTCTCCCGCTTAGCTCCGCGTTAATTCCCAGCTTTTTCAGTGCCTTCACAACTGGTTCAGTGAATTTCTTGAAGTTGTGGAAGCTCTCTCCGTCATCCTTAGTAATAAAGCTGAAGTTTAAATTTCCTAGATCATGATAAACAGCGCCTCCGCCTGATAAGCGACGCACTACTTTAATTCCCTTTTCTTCAACATATTTTGTATTTATTTCTTCTGCTGTATTTTGATTTTTACCTATAATAATGGAAGGTTCGTTTATGTAAAATAACAGATAACTTTCATTACCATCAAGATTACGGAGTACATATTCCTCTATGGCCAGGTTGATCATTGGATCATGTATGCCTTTATTATCGATAAATAACATCGTCTTCTCTCCTGCTTTCCTATAGTTTGCTTATATTTGGTATTCAAGCCCATTTCTTGCTATAGCAATTTCTCTTGTGAAAACTTCTGATGCTTCTTTTTTCAATTTGTTTATGTCCCCAAAATGAGGCAGATGAGTCAGCATAAGCAGCTGAACTCCTGCATTATTAGCAATCTTAGCAGCCTCTTTACTGGTCATATGTCCAGCTGCCGTTCCGTCCATATCAGCATAAAAGTTACTTTCACATAAAAGTATTGTTGCGTCCTGTGCAAATTCAGCTAGTTCCTCAAAATAAGAACTATCGCCTGTATACACAATCGATTTCCCATCAACTTCTATCCGCATAGCAAAACATGGTACAGGATGCTGAGTACGTAAAAAGGTGAATGTAAGCGGACCAACTTGTACCGGTTTTTCTTGATTGTACGCAATTCCCTTCGTCACTTCCCGAAAATCCAGTTTTGCAAAGGCTGCTTCATCTAAGTTATGACCATAGATGGGCGTAGTTTTTTTGGCACTTCCCTGAAATTGCTTGATCAGTAATGCATGCTGAAACACACCAATATCAGCTACATGATCCGCATCATAATGACTCAAAACAATCGCATCTAAATTCTCAGGTTCAAGATGATTTTGGAGCTGTGCTAGTACACCGCTTCCACAGTCTAACAAAACTCGATACTCACCATGCTCAAGTAAGTAACCTGATGTAGCTTCATTTTTGGCAGGGTATCCACCCCAACAGCCAATTACGGTTAGTTTCAAGGACAACACTCCTTTTAGGATAACTATTCTTCCTCTTCCTAATATAAAACATTCTGTCTCTCTTTTCATCTTTTTCAATTTGTTATAAAACAAATTGTTGACAATTACAAACTGTTATAATACAATAAAATTATAATAAATAAACAGAAAATTCAGAGGAGGATGATCATTTTGATTAAGAGCAGTATTGAATTCTTTAAGAACCTACCGGCAAAAAAATGTGCAGAATGCGGAAAGAAAATTGAAGAACAACATGAATGCTATGGAAATAAATGTGATCATTGTCTTCAAGCTTAAATATAGGCCTTAGCAGAGCAGCGAGTATCATTCCTCGCTGCTTTATGGTTTTTAGTCAAAAAGAACTCCCCATTCAAGTAAAGGGGAGTTCTTTTTTTTATGCTTCAGTTTCTGTTTTGCTTACTCCTGAATATCTATGTTTGTGTCTAATTACAAAGTAGGTGATGGTACCTAGCATAAACACTACTGCATAGCCGAATAAAATATATCCATTTTGCCACATTAAACTGAAGTTTCCACTTGAGATAACCTCTTTAAAGCCTCTAACAGAATACGTCATTGGCAGAAGACGGTTAAACACCTGCAGTGGTTCTGGTATCAATTCTAATGGGAATGTTCCTGCGCTGGTTGTTAATTGCAGGATCAAAATGATAATGGCAATAAAGCGGCCCGGATCTCCCATTACAGTAACGAGCAATTGAATTAATGTAATAAAAACAAGTGATGTGATAATCGAAAATAGAATAAATAGTGGTACACTTTGTACCTCAATTCCTAACAACGCAATAACAAGAAGGGATGCCACTACTGCTTGAATGACTCCAATTCCAGCAATCACACCAAACTTACTAATAAACCAGCTGAACCCATTTTTCGGAATACCCACTGGTTCTCGAAGCGGGAATACAATTGATAAAAGCAATGCTCCAACAAATAACCCAAGTGATAAGAAGTATGGGGTAAATCCAGTACCATAGTTCGGAACTTTATTTACACTTTCTTTTGCGACCTCAACCGGTTCAGCTACCATATTGTACGTCTCGTCGTTTGCTTTTACTTCTGATGATTCCTTCGCCGCATCACTCAGCTTATCCTTCAGTTCTTTTGAACCGTCAGCAAGCTGTGTTGTACCACTCGCAATCTTGGAAGAACCATCCGCCAATTGAACGGAACCATCTGCTAATTGCTTGGAACTGTCCGATAACTGAGTTACTCCTGTGTTAAGTGTATTGGCACCTGCAGTAAGAGCAGTTCCTCCTGCCTTGGCTTCATTTAGTTTCTCACCAAATGTAACAAGTCCAGCGGTTAATTTAGATTGTCCTGCGGCAAGCTCGCCCG
>NZ_JAZVJO010000008.1:0-3427 GCF_059453735.1 Peribacillus sp.
TGAAGAAGTGGTCTATGGAATGGATCAATTCATCGGTGAGCCATCGTTCTGGAATAAAGGGATTGGGCAAATGCTGGTTTCGGAAATGGCCGATTATTTGAAAAAAGAAATGCAGGCAAAGGCAGTAGTAATGGATCCGCAAGTATGGAATAAACGAGCCATACGCTGCTATGAGAAATGCGGCTTTAAAAAGATAAAAATGCTGCCTAGGCACGAATATCATGAAGGGGAGTATCGAGATTGTTGGTTGATTGAATATAGGTAATGACGGTTACGAATACGCTAGGGGGTATTTTTTTAATGCAAGACGGAAATCGGGTAGTTGCAGACGGGATTATGCTGTCTCCAGACGGGAATACGTTCTCTTCAGACGGGATTATGAGCATGCTAGACGGGATTGTGGCAAGATTACTTCGAAATCACCATTGTTTTTAGCTAAATACCCCCAGTTTATCGGAAAAGGGCAAGGACGTATTCGTAAAATAGGTTTCGCCCTTGCGCTGAGTTTATGATACTTAATTAGTTTTAATCAAACCAATGTAGTTCGATTGAGGTCTGAAAAGCACATTGTTCTCCGCTTGCTCAATCACATGCGCGCTCCAGCCTACGATTCTGCTGGCGGTAAAAGTGGGGGTAAACAGTTCGGGTTCAATCTGAATCGCTTTCATGATGGCTGCTGCATAAAATTCTACATTCGTATAGAGTGCCCGTCCTGGCTTAAATTCTTGTAAAAGACGTACGGCCGTTTCTTCAACCTGGATAGAGAGATCAAGCCAAGGGTCCTCACCGTTAAGCTCCATCAGTTTCGACTTTAAGGAAACGGAGCGTGGATCATGTGTTTTATACACTCGATGACCAAATCCCATCAATTTTTCACCGTTTGATAACTTTGCACGAATCACTTTCTCAACATCTCCTGCTGAATACACTTCATTTAACAAATCAATGACTTCGGATGGGGCACCTCCATGAAGAGGACCTTTCATGGTTCCAATCGCTGAAGTAATGGCAGATACTAATTCTGACTCTGTTGAAGCGGTAACCCTAGCCGAAAACGTTGAAGCATTCATACCATGTTCCATGGTCAACATCATATAGGTTTCTAATGCTTCAATATGTGTTTCAACTGGCGTAACCCCATTTAACATATATAGATAGTTTTCTAAATGACTTCCGTTGTTCAAAGGCTGAATGAGTGTTTTTCCTTCTAGGAATCTTTTCCGGAAAGCAATAATCGTCGGAATCATGGCGGTTAATTTAATAGCTTGTGAGACGGTTGGTTTCCATCCATAAGTAGAATTTCCTTCTGCCGAAACAGCCGTTCTGATGACACTCATCAAGTCCATGTCTTCAGGGAGCTGGCAAATTAGCTTTTCGATATGCGCAGGAAGAATACGATGCAGGACAAGGGCTGCCTTTAATTCACCAAGTTGTTCAATGGTTGGGAATTCACCATACCATAACAGGTAGGCTGTCTCTTCAAATGAATAAGATTTCGTGATGTCCAAGATGTCATATCCTCGATAATACAGCTTTCCCTTATCTCCATCGATCTCACTGATTAACGTTTCAACAGCAACGACGCCTTTTAATCCTGGGTGCAGCATATACATTTCCCCTTTCCTTTTATAATCATAGTTTATAAACTAAAGATAATTAAGAATAGTAATTATTTTTAATCAAATCGATTAAAAAAATAAAAGACTATGGAGGCGAGTATGGAATTTTCTTGGTTAACCACCTTTATCACAGCTGCTCATTGTGGGAACTTCCGACAAACAGCAGAGCTTTTGTACATTTCTCAACCGTCCGTAACTGTTCATATTAAACAATTAGAAAACGAATTAGGTGTGCAGCTCTTTCTACGGGAAGGAAGAACTATGAAACTAACGGAAGAGGGAAGACGATACCTAGGCCATGCGAAGAAGCTTTTCGAAGTCTATCAATCTGGGTTAGAGGATTTAGAGTCGTTTAGACAGGGGTATACCACTAAATTATCACTAGCCATTTCCCCGTTGATCGCAGACACGATCCTTCCCTATATGCTCAAAATATACCTGAAAAAGCATCCTCAAGTTGAATTTTCATTGAAAATTATTGAATCAAAAGAAATTGAAGAGGCAGTTTTGAAGGAAGAAGTGGATATCGGTCTTTCGTGTATAAACGGAACGCATCGAGATATAATCAGCGAACTTCTCTATCAAGATAAAGTCATCTTAGTTGCTTCCCATGATGGATTGGACTCAGAGTTCGCACCTCCCTTAGATGAAGAAGCGGTTTTAACATCAAATTATCTATTTACACATAATCACCCTGAGTACTGGGACACTTTGTGCAGAGCCGTTAAAAGCAGTTATCCTTCAGTAAAAATGATGGAGGTCTCTCAGGTCCATATAACCAAACGTTTTATTGCTGAAGGATTAGGCGTCTCCTATTTACCCATATCAACAGTACGAAGAGAGTTGCTTGAAGGAAGGCTGCTCGAGGTATCAAATCAATTCATCAAAGTACCAGAAGCGAATACCTATGCAGTTATGAAATATAAACATACCAAGCAACAAGAATTTTTGGCGTTTATTGCGAATTATCGAATTTGATGAAAATTAATGATTAAAGGAAGCTAACATGCTTTCGTTTCAAGTAGATGAACAGCAAATAATCAAACTGATCATAAGGAGAAATTATGTGGTCAGTGGCTATGCGGCCATTATGCTTATTAAACTTATATGACTGCATTAAAATAAGGAAGGATCCCAAGGACACTTTTCTTTTTTAAAATGATTATTTTATAAATGTAAAAAAACCATTTAAAACGTAAACGGTTTCTCTTTAATTTTAATATTCAGAATAATCAATAATTTATCTTGTTTTCAACAAATGTATTTAGTATAATCATTCACAATGATAGATAAAGAGAGTTCATTTTAGTTAAAAGTAACCTGTCTCAAATTTATCATAAAATAATTTTAAAGTAGTAATGCCTGCTGCTAATCTAGTCGCTCAGCTTCAAACGGGTGAATTGCACATGAATGTGGCAGGAGGCATTGGGAAAATCGTACCGACCGATTATGAAACGGTTGAAAAAATTGAAACTGTGAAAACAAAGACGGAAAATACGTTTGGTTTCCAATCGATGATGTTTAATACCGAGACCATCAAAGATCCGAAAATCAGAAAGGCGTTTGGTCAAGCCGTCGATCGACAACAAATCGTTGATAAATTGCTTAAAGGGTACGGCGAGGTGATTGACGGACCGTATACAACCATCAATCCATACTTGAATAAGGATATTAAAACGATTGCTTATGATCCGACAGCAGCGAAAAAAGCGCTTGAGGAAGCAGGGTGGGATTTCGAAAAGGAACTTAATTTCATTGTACCAACAGGAAATAAAGTACGTGAACAAGCTGCAGATATCATTACACAG
>NZ_JAZVJO010000009.1:0-1564 GCF_059453735.1 Peribacillus sp.
AAATCTTTTTTATTATTTTTTCAGAAGCTGATTGACCCAGGTGACTATTTAATTCAAGCAACAATTCCGCTCATGCGTCATGATCAAAGCTTAATTGATTTTAGAGTAATGATGGCTAAGAATCATCAAGGCGATTGGCAAACCAGCGGCATCTTTGCTAGATATGGTGCAAGCGGCAGCATTGTGAGTAATATAACAGCAGGCGGGCGAGCGGAACTAGCGGATAAGACCCTGAAAAAGGTATGGAAGTTAAATAACCAGCAAATCTCTGAAGTAAAGCAGACGATTACCGAACTATGCAGAAATGTATTAGCTGTAATCGAAGCTGAAGGCTATCATTGCGGTAATATTGGGGTGGATATTGGGCTTGATCAAAATCTATCTCTATCCATCATTGAAATTAATAATCAGAATCCAGATCCTTATATTGCTAAACGAGCAAAACGTTCACCTGAGTTTTATAAACACAGGTATTTGAATATGATGTATGCTAAAAAACTGGCTGGATTTTAATCAGTAAAAAAAGCTTGGATTCCTCCATCCCTACTTTCAGACAAAAAGCTCCCTTTGCATAGTCTGCAAAAGGAGCTTCCTCTACATATTACTCTTCAGCCGCTTAAGAATTCGTTCATAATCGTCTCGATCAATTCCAGGAGCAAATTCTTCGGGTACCGCTGGAAGGTCTGGCGGCGGAGCACCTTTAGGCATCCCATCAATAACGATTAATTGTTCGCCCGTTTCAGGATTCGGCCCTTTCCAGATTTGTTTCATATCTAAATATTCTTTTTCTCCCCACGTATAAAGAACATTATATAGTCCCTGGTCCATAAATTTCTTAGCATGATCAAACTTATTGTTACTTAAATCAGGTACGGGCAGCATCTTCCCTACTTCCACGCCTGTTGCGACTTCGAGTGCTTTGGCATACGCAATAATATGGGTACCGCCGCGGACTAACAGGTAACCAATCATTTCTCTTGCAACTGGATGGTCTGTCATTTCATAGACCCGCATTTTATGCGTTCGAGCACCAATTTCTAATAAATAATTGGCAAGTAAATCGGCAACTAAATTCCCAGAATTATTGACGTACTCCCCGTTCCAAGGCCGGCCCATCGCATCACCTGGATATGCTGTTTGAGCTGTATTGACAAAATGAAGCGGATAATTGGAATGCTTTCCATTTTGCAGTGGCGCAATGTCTGGATCTCCTGGAAACGTATTTCCGTATGAAAGCAAATTAATCGCCGTGGCTACTAATTCAACATGGCCGAATTCTTCTGCTGTAATACTGGCAATGATGTCATAGAAAGGCTTGAAGTTTTTCCTGTCGCGAAAATTGAACGATTGAAACATATAATTGTTCAATGTAGACATTTCTCCGAATTTGCCGCCCATCAAATCCTGAACGGCTGCGGCCGCTTTCATGTCGCCGTGTTTAGGCATTGGCAATTCTATGGCAATTCGATTAACACGCTTAATCATATTTTCCCTCCCCAAATAGTAACCGGACACTCGTTCCATACATATGCAGGGAAAAGTAGGACTATGACTAATTTAACTT
>NZ_JAZVJO010000010.1:0-5214 GCF_059453735.1 Peribacillus sp.
TCAATACAGAAAGCATAAGAGCTTCCGATAGCTAGATGGTTAGAGGCGTGTTCGTCGAATAGGGTGTTGTAGAATAGAATATTCGATTCAGAAATAGGTGAATGGAAGGGTACGAGTGCAACTTCGCCAAGGTAGTGGGAGCCTTCGTCGGTTTCAACCAATTGCTTAAGGATTTCTTCGCCTTGTTCGGCTTTGACGTCAACAATGCGCCCCTCTTTAAAGGTAATGCTGAAGTGGTTGATAATATTCCCACTGTAACTAAGTGGTTTAGTACTCGTAACGGTTCCGTTTACACCTGTTTTTAATGGAACCGTGAACACTTCTTCGGTCGGCATATTCGCCATGAAGGAATGTCCTTTTTCATTAATGCTGCCAGCGCCAACCCAGAGATGTTTTTCTGGAAGTTCAATGGTTAAATCAGTGCCAGGTGCGGTATAATGCAGCTTTTGATAATTTTTTTCATTTAGGTAGTCCACTTTTTCATGGAGTGTTTCATCATGTTTTTTCCATGCTTCTACTGGTTGGTCTACATCAGCTCTTGTAGCGGTGAAGATTGCATCCCAAAGCTTTTCTATTCTATTTTCTTCTGCTTCATCTGGGAAGACTTTATCTGCCCAAGCTTGCGATGGGACTGCTACGATTGACCAGCTGATTTTATCTGATTGCATATATTGACGCCATTTCTTCAATGCCATTCCGGAAGCCTTTTGGGAATTGGCAATGCGTTCCCTTTTGACGTTTTTTAATAAATCAGGACTGCTGGAAATGACGGATAAGAAAGCTGCTCCATTTTCGGATAGCTCAATGGTTTCTTTAGCACGCCATTCGGGATATTCGTTGAAAATTTCATCAGGAGCCAATTCAAATTTGGTTCGATTAACGATATCATCATTCCAATTCACGATTACGTTACGGGCTCCAATTTCATAGGCTTTTCTGACTATAATACGAACAAGCTCTGCCCCTTCAAGTGTCGTGTTTACAACTAGAGTCTGCCCAGGTTGTACATTGACGCCAACTTTAACGGCAAGTTCTGCATAATTTTCTAAATTCTCTTTAAAACGATTCATAGTTAAATATCCCCTTTCAAAATCATCTATTTTATTGTAGCTATAAATTCAGAAAAAAGAAACTTTTTCAACTGTTTTCCTTTTTTATGGTGTGAAAAGTGCTGTTTTGTCATTTTTTAAAGAAAAGTATCTATTTATATGTGTTTTTTACATAATAAATAAATCAAATGGCACAGGGGGGAAGTGTAAAAAATTGGTATAATGACAGCGTACAGGTTTCCTAGCCCGCAACTTCCCATTATAGGAGGTATGTCGGTTATGCTGAAAAAGCAAAAGAACCCGCGTATTACCAAAAAAGCAGCCGAGGCTTATAAAACAAAATGTGAAGGATATTCACTGGTTATAAGAGCATGGATGCCGGCTATCTTATTAGTTATCGTAATTACGGCAGTCATCCTGCTCGCGTCATTAGGAATTGATCCTACGGTAATGATGCCGGTGTTGTCAATTCTGGGTAAATAGACAGTAAGAATAGTCAGCACGTTTTTTATACAAACCTCCCGTCGCACAATTCACTGGAAACCTGTGTATTCATAAGGAGATTGCAAGAATTATACGGATGCAAGAGGCAACGCCGAAGGGATTTGCCAATCCACCTGTCAATCGCTTTACTCGCCGGGGCTAGGATGTATAAGGCAAGCTTTCTTCTATGATCGGGTTGATTATAAATAAGAAAACGGAGACAGCTGCCACTGTCTCCGTTTTCTTATGGACTTTTAAAGCAGAAGCGAAGGGTATTTTTTTCCTTTATGGAAGAAAGATTCCTGCCCGCCTCGGCATGCTCGAAAGCAAAAGTATACCCTTTATTAGTATATCACTGGTCAAGACTTTTTAAACATTACATTCTTTACAAAATATTGGAAATATGAGAATCTAATTTGAAATACCTCATCTTGGTTGACAGCTTGTTAAGGATGGTTCATTGTTGCCTAACTATAAGAATATCTGTGTCAAATAGTTAAAAGTAGTGTACCTCAAAACCTCTTTGTTAATAGGATAAACAAGAGAGATGTGACTCGATGGTTAAAATGATTGTTACCCTAACATAGATTATGCCGTTGAGAAAATGTAAATAAAGAAGGGGGGCAATCCCGCGTGAAAGATCTCATTAATCAGCTGAAACCAGAATTAAATGATGTATTTGTACATTTACATCAAATTCCGGAAATTGGTTGGCTGGAGCATAACACAACCGCCTATATAGCTGACTTTTTATATAAAAAGGGGTTTAGGGTACGGACATTTACTGACTGTACAGGATTATTTGTAGAAGTCGGTGAAGGCGATTTATGCGTTGCGGTTCGGACTGATATTGATGCATTATGGCAGGAAGTGGATGGGGAGTTTAAGGCAAACCATTCTTGTGGTCATGATGCACATATGACGATGGTCATTGGGACGATGCTGCTGATGCAGAAACTGGGTTTTCCCTCGGATATTCGTTTTAAATTCATTTTTCAGCCGGCAGAAGAAAAGGGCGGCGGAGCGCTTAAACTGATTGATCTAGGAATAATGGATGATGTGAATTTCTTATATGGTGTACATCTTCGTCCTATACAAGAAATGGCGGATGGGTTTGCTTCGCCGGCAATCTATCACGGTGCCTCTAGATTTATTGAAGGCAGAATTATTGGTGAAGATGCTCATGGTGCTCGTCCGCATCTTGGACATAATGCAATAGAAATTGGGGCTAAATTGATTCAGGAAATACAAGGCATACATCTTGATCCAATGGTACCTTACTCTGCAAAATTAACTAGATTTCTAGCAGGAGGCAGTTCAGGTAATATCATTCCCGGCAAGGCAGCATTTAGTATCGATGTCAGGGCTCAAAACAATCAAACCATTGAAGCACTTTATTCCAAAATTGAAGCCATAGCAGATTCACTTTCAAGACTACATGATGTAAAGATACCTCTTGAAATAATGGGGAACACTGCTTCAGCCCGCGTATGTGCTGCGGCAAAAGAATCGATGAAATCAGCTATTATAGATACGATTGGAAAAGAAAAACTGATCGACCCAGTGGTCACTTCCGGCGGGGAAGATTTTCATTTTTATACGTTAAAACGGCCCGGTATTCAGGCTACAATGCTTGGACTTGGCTGCGGTCTCACACCGGGCCTGCACCATCCACAGATGATATTTAATCATGAAGCTATGTATACTGGAATTGAAATTCTGACAAAAACGGTAATTAATACAGTCAAAGCTCATCAAGTAAATGCGAAAAAAACACGTTAACTGAAATAGTTAACGTGCTTTTTTCTGTTTTATAAATCCTAATCAACCTAAGTTAATCCACACACTTTTCACTTCAGTGTAGTTATTAAGTGCATAGGAGCCCATTTCACGACCCATACCGGATTGCTTGTATCCGCCAAATGGTGAAGCGGCATCAAAGGCATTGTAGCAGTTAACCCATACAGTACCGGCGCGAAGCTTGCTTGCTACATAATGGGCATTGGAAATATCGCGCGTCCAAAGGCCGGCAGCCAGACCATAGTCACTTTCGTTTGCCCGTTTAATCACTTCATCTAAATCATCATAAGGCATTGCAGCGATAACCGGCCCAAAGATTTCTTCTTTTGCAATCGTCATTTCATCATTGACGGCAGCAAAAATTGTTGGTGATACAAAGTAACCATCGTCTTGTGGTTTGCTTCCGCCGACGAGTACTTCTGCACCTTCACTAATGCCTTTTTCAATGTAATTCAACACTCGATTTTGCTGTTCTTGAGATACAAGCGGCCCAATTTGTGTGTTTGGATCAAGACCAGCACCTTGTTTAATGTTCTTCGCATGGGAAGCCATATCAGCGACGACATTATCATAGTGTTTTTTCTGTATAAAGACGCGGGAACCAGCACAGCAAACTTGTCCTTGGTTAAACATAACTCCGTTCAATGCACCTGGGATGGCTTTTGAGAAATCCGCATCTGGGAGAATGATATTAGGTGATTTTCCGCCAAGCTCTAGTGTCACCCTTTTTAGAGAGTAAGCCGCAGAACGCATGATAGATTTTCCAACTTCAGTTGAACCAGTGAAGGCAATTTTATTGACTTGTGGATGATCGACAAGTGCTTGCCCAGCTGTTTCACCGAATCCTGGCACAATATTAATGACTCCATCAGGGAAGCCGGCTTCCTGAATAAGCTCTGCCAAGTAAAGAGCAGATAGTGGAGTTTGTTCAGCTGGTTTTAAAACCACTGTACATCCTGTGGCCAGTGCTGCACCAAGTTTCCACATTGCCATGAGTAAAGGGAAGTTCCAAGGAATGATTTGACCAACAACGCCAACTGCTTCGTGACGTGTGTAGTTAAAGTAATTGCCGGCAACAGGAATCGTTTGACCAACGATTTTTGTAGACCAGCCAGCATAATATCTCATATGTTCAACAGCGAGCGGAACATCTGCGTTTGTCGTTTCACTAATAGGCTTTCCATTATCAAGTGTTTCTAATTGAGCGAGTTCGGTTTTATTTGCTTCCATAAGATCAGCAAGTTTATACATTAATCTACTACGCGAAGCAGCACTCATTTTAGACCAATCACCTTCATCAAAGGCTTTCCGTGCTGCTTTAACCGCTAAATCAATATCTGCTTTATCTGCTTCATATACATCAGCAAGTACTTCCCCTGTCGCAGGGTTGGGAGTGGAAAAGGTTTTTCCTGAGGCGCTCTCAACGAATTTACCATTAATAAAGAGTTTCTTAGGACCTTTTAAAAACTGCTGTACCTTCTCATTGACTTCTAACGTAAGATTTGTCATGAATACCCTCCTCGAATTTTAGCTGGATAGATGAGTAAATCTTGGTGTATGTAATGAATGAAAGCGTTTTCTCAACCTTGTTAATCATACCTAAATTGATACTGGTTTTCAATAAACAAATACCAACACGATTCTTACATACTATAGGAAATTGTCGAATTGGGTAAAATAGACTGGGTTATGAGTATGAGAGGTAAGTGGATTCGAAGGAAAACTAGACATAAAAAAAGACAGATATTGTATCTGAAGTTTAGTTATGGTACATTTATAGGTAATGGAAAAATATATACTTATCCTAATTTACATTATATATCAATGGAAAGTAGATGTCAATATATTTTATAAAAAGGAGTGGTTTGATGGCGGACTGGGA
>NZ_JAZVJO010000011.1:0-2926 GCF_059453735.1 Peribacillus sp.
CTTGAAGAACTTCCTTCCCCCATCCATCCTTTGTATAATCGATCAGCACATCTGCCCCCATGCTCTTTGCCAGCTGAAGTTTCTCATGAGAACTTGCCGTAGCAATCACTTTACCTGCTCCAAATAGTTTTGCCAGCTGAATGGCAAGGGTTCCAACTCCGCCTGCTGCTGCATGAATTAATACCGTTTCACCGGGCATAATTCGTCCCATCGTTTTTAAAATATGGTAGGCACTTAAGCCTTGTAAAGGCAAGGCCACCGCTTGATAGAAATCAGTGGAGTCTGGCAATTCCATAACCATTTCTTCATTAGCCAGAGCATAGTCCGCATATCCTCCTGATTCAATTAAGCTGACAACTCTCGCGCCTGGCTGAATCATCGTGACCTTGTCACCGACTTCCGTTACAATTCCTGCAATTTCTGCTCCAGGAATAAACGGCAGTTCTGTTGGTACAACATATTGCCCCTGACGTCTGGCCGTGTCTGCATAATTTACACCGACTGTTTGAACAGAAATAAGCACCTCATGGTCAGCTGGCTTTGGCTTTTCAATATCAATATATTCCAAAACTTCCGGACCACCATATTTACTAAATTGAATCGCTTTCATAGTTACACACTCCTATTCTTAAATATGGAGAGTTAAGATTTCGCTCCACTTACCGAGCCTCTGTCTTTATTCACTTCACCGAAGCTCTTTTCCAGTGCCTGTTTCTATAAGCGATCAGACAACCGCACACTCGACGTATTCGTAATGATTCCCTTAATGAGTTTTGGCGCCAAATCAACACTCCCCATCTCAGCTGCAAAAGACAATATTTCACTATTGTGTTTAGCTAATAGCTGGCCGATTTTTGACGATTGTAACGCATGTTTTGCATCACCCTGCCAACCACGATAAAAAGACAGTGCGGACAGTGCAGCATCAGAAAGTTCAAGGCTAACGGATGTCTGCTCGAGCAGACAGGAGACAAAATGACCAGCTCCATAAAAATCTTCAAGGCTTACCTCTCCAGCATTGCCTGAACAGACAATAACAATTGTTCGTTCAGCGTCTTCTTTCAAGGTCGTTTGGGCAACGAATAAATTATTTAACAAAGATGAAATATAGACTTTCCAAGCGCTATTCCCTTTTCTAAGTGCGATCGTCCCATTTGTCGTGGAAAGAACTAACGTCTTTCCCGTAATCTGTTTATTGAGCTCGAGCGGATTAGGATACATAAATCCTTCCAGTGGTTTTGCATCCAGTTCACCCGCTAGAATACAGCTGTCGGCTGGAAATTGCTGAGATATCCTCAATCCTTCCTCTGCATCTAGGACTGGAATAACCTGTTTTGCTCCATTATTCAGCGCGCTAACAATCGAAGTGGTTGCTAAAAGAATATCAAGGACTACCACCACCTTATTACAAGCAATTTTTTCTGCATCAATGTCTTCTTTTTTCATTAACACATGTACCTTTCTGCCTGCCATATCACAGCTCCTTTTCGGTGATAGATAACCCATGAATCATCAAGCTTTTTACATATTCATTAAGCGAAGCAAATCGAGGATCATCGGTTTGCCCCAATTTATATCGATAATAAATTTGCTGACAGATTCCTGCTAACTTAAAGAAAGCAAAGGCTAGATAAAAATCGATATGTGATACATCCCTGCCGCTTTTTCTTGCATACAAGTCAATAAATTCTCTGCGGTCGATAAAACCAGCCATCATCGTAACCGACCTACCGGGTCCACTCTGAATGATTGCAGGATCATGTTTACTTATCCAGTATCCGAGAGCGACTCCCAAATCAGCAAGAGGGTCACCAATGGTCGCCATTTCCCAATCAAAGAGTCCTTCCATACTGGTAAAAGTTTCGTTAAACATCATATTATTTAATTTATAATCATAATGAATCACTGCATATTCATGCTGCTTGGGAATGTTCGCTGCAAGCCACCTAGCCAGTGGCACTACGGCAGGATTTTCATCCGTTTTTGCCCGTTCATAGCGACTAATCCAACCGTGTACCTGGCGTTCCATAAAACCCTCAGGTTTGGAGATTTCAAGCAACGAAGTTTGTTGATATGGAATGGCATGTAGCTCTGCTAATTTGGATACCATAATTTCCGAAATTCGTTTATTAATGACGGGGTTGGGCTCAATACCCTTAGGGAATTTCCCATCTATCACTATGCCCTTTTTTCTTTCCATTAAGAAAAATGGACTACCTATAATGGATTCATCATTCGAGAAGAGTATTGGTTTAGGAGCTGGCGAAAAAAAGGGATGAAGGCTCGATATAATCTTGTATTCTCTTTCCATATCGTGTGCCTTTGGAGCGACTGGTCCGTGCGGCGGCCTTCTTAATACAGCTTCCCAATCACCAATTTTGAGTTGATACGTCAAATTCGAGTGTCCCGCTGGAAATTGCTGAACCTCGAGTGCATCATCAGGCAAACTAAGTTGTTTTCTTAGAAACATTTCTAACGCTTGATACGGAAGCTCTTCTCCCGAACGTACAGCGATCGTATCAAAAGTAAGCGGATGCTGCATGAATACCCTCCTCCTCTACTATCCATTGAACTACTTATCTTACGACTAATTTGTTATCCAGATTTTCTCTTAACGTTTGCGATAGTATGATACTTTTTTGTTCTCTGAAATCAAAATTCACCAACACGGATTTACTGCTGCTAATAAGCTGATTTGTTTGCGAGCAGACTATCTCTTGTTCCAATTCAAAGCTTTTAGTGCCAATTTTGGTCACATATGTTTTTACTGTTAATAGTTGATTAAAATATGCTTGATTAATAAAATCACATTTAATTGAAGCAAGAATAAAGGACCAGTCTCCTGCATCGAGCCCCACACGGAGCGTTTCAAAAAATTTAATCCTAGCTTCCTCTAAGTAAATAAAATAAAGTCGGAGGCCAAGCG
>NZ_JAZVJO010000012.1:0-6289 GCF_059453735.1 Peribacillus sp.
GCATGGATTATGGTGGCAGCGGCAGTCTTTTCTCTTTCGGGCATCCTGCTAGCCTATTTAATCTATGTGAAGCAGACCATCTCTCGAAACTTTCTTATCAAAGAAGGATCGTTTATCAATACCACCCTTATCAATAAGTACTTTATCGACGAGACGTATTACTTTACAGTTGGAAAAACCGTGAAGGGACTGGCCCTTTTTTGTTCATACATTGAACGCTTTGTTATAGGAGGATTCGAGTGGGCAGTAACAGGGACTATTCGCAGTCTTGGTTCGGCTGGGGCTAGGCTCCAATCTGGCCAAGTGCAAGCATACGGTGTGGCAGTATTCGCGGGTTTAGCTGTCTTAGTCATTATCTATGCGCTGACAGGAGGGTTAATTAGATGACATTCCTGCTCTCAGTTCTTGTTTTTTCACCTATTTTGGGAATCGTGCTGCTTCTACTCACATCCAAACAACATGAAAGTAACCTGAAGATGTTTGGATTTATTGGAACAGTGCCGCCTCTTCTGGTTTCCGTGTTTCTTTATGTTTACTATGCAAGCGGAGCTTCCTTGGCTGATTTAACAATTAAGAATAGTTGGATACGATTTGCAAATCTTTCACAGTATGATGCGAAATTATTTACAGTTGATTATGAACTGTCCATTGACGGCTTTTCGCTTGTTTTAGTATTGATGACAGCCTTGCTTTCATCTCTTGCTGCGTTTGCCTCAAGCAGTATTAAAAAAGAATGGAAGGGGTATTTTATCCTTCTTCTGTTTCTAGAGATAGGAATGCTTGGTGTATTTATGGCTCAAAACTTGGTCCTCTTTTTCCTCTTTTTTGAACTTACTTTGATCTCTGCCTTCTTTTTAGTCGGTAAATGGGGATTTGCAGAAAAAGAAAAAGCAGCGTATAGCTTTTTAATTTATAACGGAATTGGTTCAGCCATTCTCCTAATCGTGATTATGATTCTATTCGCCCGTGCGGGAACCACGAATATACAAGCGTTAACACATATCATTACCATTGGCGGTGTGCCGACAATTGCTCCTATTTCTGCATCCATGAAGTATGCCCTGTTAGTCGGATTAGTGGCAGCTTTTGCTATTAAACTGCCAATCTTTCCAATGCATCGCTGGATGGTCATGGTACATGTTGAAGCCCCAACCCCAATCGTGATGCTTCATGCCGGTGTGCTGTTAAAAATAGGGGCTTATGGGATGATCCGCTTCGGAATGGGAATCTTCCCAGAGCAATTCAAATCTGTTGCTTTTTACTTGGCGGTGCTTGGTGTAATCAACTTTCTCTATGGAGCGTTTATGGCGTTCATTCAGACAGACTTCAAACGGGTATTAGCGTACGCTTCCATTTCGCATATGGGAGTTGTGTTAATTGGGCTTGGCTCATTACAAGCAGCTGGAATCCAGGGAGCTGTCTTTCAGGTAGTGTCTCACGGATTAATCGCTGCCCTATTATTTTACTTGGTGGGAATAATTCAAGAAAAGACAGACACAACGTTTATTCCAGATCTCGGAGGCTTAGCTAAAACCATGCCTCGATTATCAGGCTGGCTCCTCGCAGGCTCATTTGCTTCCCTTGCTTTGCCGGGAATGTCCGGGTTTGTCAGTGAGTTTTTGGCTTTCTTAGGATTATTTAAATCCGAACCATGGCTTGCTGCAATTGGTTCAATCGGTATCGTTATGACAGCTGTTTACATGCTCCGAGCCGTGATGGGCATAACCTTTGGCAAAGAAAATGAAAAATATGAACATCTTACAGATCTTAATTCGCTGCAGCAAATCCCGGCAGGTATCCTTCTGCTTCTGATTATTAGTATTGGGGTATATCCATCTCTTCTCGGAGAGCCGCTGCAGCGTACACTCGATGCAATCATGATCGGGATAGGGAGGTGATGGGAAAATGGATCTTCAAACCATGCTGAATTTCCACTGGGAAGCAATGATACCCGAGTTTATCATTCTTGGTACAGCTGTGTTACTAACGCTTTTAGATTTATTTTGGCCGCCATATATCAAACGAAGAATGCTTGCTTGGATTGGGCTAATTGGAATTCTCCTATCTTTACTGTCCTTACTAGTGATATTGCCGATTGAAGTCGTCAGTATTCTCGATGATTCATTTAGACTTGATTCATTTGCAAAAGCCTTTAAACTGCTTTTACTTGTAGGTGCAGCGTTTGTGATGCTGCTTGCTGAGAGTTATGAGCCCAAAGAGGGGCTGAAGGAACAGCGCGGAGAATTTTATTATTTGTTCCTTACGGCCTTGCTTGGAGCCATGATTATGACGTCGAGCGGAGACTTAATTACACTGTTCATCGGTTTGGAACTTTTGTCGATTTCTTCTTATATACTAGCGGGAATTCGCAAGCATCATACGGCTTCCAATGAAGCGGCATTGAAGTACGTAATCAGCGGAGGTATTTCGACAGCTATCACTTTGTTTGGGATGAGCTATCTTTACGGACTGACTGGATCTACGAATCTCAAGGCTATGAGTATGATTATGAAGGATACGGTTGATACGCAATTTCTTTACTTATTCGGGCTCGCCTTTTTCATGGTCCTTGTTGGTCTTTCTTTCAAAATTGCTTCCGCACCCTTTCATATGTGGGCTCCAGATGTCTATCAGGGAGCACCAATACCTGTCACCGCATTTTTAAGTGTAGTGTCTAAAACAGCTGGATTTGCTATTATTCTCCGGATTTTGCTCAGTTTGTATAGAGAGGTATGGGGAGATGCGGTCGGTGCGTTCAGCTTTTTTGAAAGTAATTCCATTTATATTGCCTTTTTGGCAGGCATCACGATGATCATAGGGAACGTAGTTGCCTTAAGACAGCGAAACCTAAAACGGCTTTTTGCTTATTCGAGTATTGCTCACGCAGGGTATTTATTGGTAGCATTTGCAACATTGGGTGGCCAATACTTTCTATTTGACACGTTTTGGTTTTATTTACTCGCTTATTTGTTTATGAATCTTGGTGCTTTTGCAGTTATTCAAGTTGTCTCGGGGAATACAGACCAAGAGGGAATCGACATGCTGTCTGGCTTATATCAGCGCTCACCGTGGCTGGCTGTGGCAATGGCGATCTCTATTCTAAGCCTAGCTGGTATTCCTGGTACGGCAGGATTTATTGCCAAGATATCTATTTTCCTCGGAGCTTTTGCCGTGGACCCAGGTTTTTATGTCCTCGCTGCAATCATGGCTGGAACAACAGTGATTTCGTATATCTATTACTTTGGCATTCTAGTTCAGTTGTTTCTCCGATCGCCGATTATACAAACAAAACCCAAAGTACCCGCAGGGATAAACCTTGTTTTAGGTCTCTGTGTACTAATGACGATTTTATTCGGCCTTGCGCCGAACATAGCATTCGATTTTTTTCACCAGTATTTTGGTGATTTCATTGATTTTTACTAGTAAAGACGAAACCTACAGACAAGATGCTGTAGGTTTTTTTGAGAATACAGCACTGAAAAGGGAAGAAATAAAAATAGGAGAATCTGTATTTTGTATGTTCGATCTTCGTGGTGTATAGTGGGAAGAGTGGGTAAAGAGATAATTCTTAAGAATTTTCCTTTTTTATTCCAAATTCACATGAGTAATGTGATAGAATGATAATCGGGTGTCTTTTTAGGAGGGATTTAATGTTTTCAGTTCTTGGACAACAGGCCTTGATTGGAATTACAGCACACCTGTTTTTCATTGCCATTACCTGGTGGGCACTTCAAGCCTTGAATTTTGATAAATTGTTAAGATCAAATTCAGTGCTGAAAGCAAGAGTCCTTTATATCCTGCTAACCATTGCCATTGGATCAACTGTCAGCAACTTCTTTTTGGATTACCTAGGCTTTTCAAATCAGCTTCCGTTTTTGTATAGCAACTAAGAACGTATTTATTTTTTCTCATTGCTTGTGAAGAAAGTAACGTAAATGTCTTATTTTACAAAAAAACGTTCATGAGTATCAAATTTTGTCAGTAACTGACGATAAGTACTAAGTATGCCCTCCCACTCTATGGAAAAACTAGAGATAAGGAGAGGGGCAATAAACATGTCTATTAATATAAAAAAAATGTTTTCATACATAGTGATACTTGGTTTGATAGCGATGTTGTTTGGGAATAGTACGATTATGGCCAAGGATAAAACGGACATAGTTACAATGACTGAATTGATTGAGAAAGAAGAAAATCTCACGATTGAGTCGTGGTCAGTCTATGCTAGGGAAAGAACGTTGAGTATTAAAAACCAGCATAGTTTTGAAAGTGAAGTGAAAAAGCTTCAAGCTGAATTTCCTTTATTTATCTGGAAGCATGAGAACAACGCCAGTGGTTGGAAGGCGATTGGAACATATACGAATGCTGAAACGAAAAACAAAGAAAGTATTAATTTGATGTCTACCCGCGAAAATAACCAAATGGTTACGTATATCATATATGAGGTTAAGGGCAGCCACTGGGATCACGAAGCTAAATCTTTTTTCACAAGTAGTTTCGAAAAAAGAACGGATGACATATTTCGTGAAAAACCGCTAATTTTCTCTTGTATTCAAGGGACAATCAGTGATACTATGGATACGGTTTTAACCTCAGAGATGACAAAGCTGTTAGGTGTATTTAAGGGGAAAATAATTGAAAGCATGAAAGAACCAAATTTCATATCAGTTTCAGGACAAACCAGCTTGTTTGATCAATACCTGGAAAAAAAACATCATTTGAATTTGCAACTTGCCTTGAGAACAGAAGGGTTGAGTGGAAAGACTACATTTGTAGTCGGCACACCAATCGTAACGTTTGAATATTAATATAGAGAAAATGGACGCGGAGGGGAATACTTTTGGAAAATATCATCGTCCGCGGCGGAAAAAGGCTTAGCGGTACAGTTAGAGTAGAGGGAGCAAAAAACGCCGTTTTGCCGGTTATCGCTGCAACATTATTAGCAAGTGACGGGAAAAGTATCATTAAAGACGTGCCGACGCTTTCCGATGTATATACAATAAATGAAGTACTGCGCAATCTTAATGCAGAGGTTGCCTTTCAAAATAATCAAGTTACTGTAGATGCATCTAAAGATTTATTAGACGAAGCACCGTTTGAATATGTAAGTAAAATGCGTGCCTCAGTACTAGTAATGGGATCTTTATTGGCTAGAAATGGCCGCGCTCGTGTAGCACTACCTGGAGGGTGTGCAATCGGTTCACGTCCTATTGATCAGCATTTGAAGGGCTTTGAAGCAATGGGAGCCCGCGTTAAAGTTGGAAATGGCTTTATTGATGCAGAAGTAGACGGACGTTTGAAGGGTGCAAGAGTGTATCTTGACTTCCCAAGCGTTGGAGCTACTGAAAACATTATGATGGCAGCAACACTTGCTGAAGGAACAACAGTCCTTGAAAACGTTGCGAAGGAACCTGAAATTGTCGATCTTGCTAATTTCCTGAATAAAATGGGTGCAAGAGTAAAAGGCGCTGGAACTGGAACAATTAAAATTGAAGGCGTTAAACAATTATTTGGTGCAGAGCATACTATTATTCCCGATCGTATTGAAGCAGGTACCTTTATGGTCGCAGCTGCATTAACTAAGGGAAATGTTCTTGTTCAAGGTGCTGTCCCTGAACACCTTAGCTCGTTAATTGCCAAAATGGAAGAAATGGGCGTAGAAATTCTTGAAGAAGAAGATGGTCTGCGCATTATCGGGAAAGATAACTTAAAAGCGGTTGATATTAAAACGATGCCGCATCCAGGTTTCCCAACTGATATGCAATCACAAATGATGGCCTTGTTATTACGCGCTAAAGGAACAAGTATGATTACTGAAACTGTTTTCGAAAATCGTTTCATGCATGTGGAAGAATTCCGCCGCATGAACGCTGATGTGAAAATTGAAGGACGTTCTGTTATTTTGAATGGTCCATCTAACACTCAGGGAGCGGAAGTTTCGGCAACCGATCTTCGTGCAGCAGCTGCGTTAATTCTAAATGGTTTAGTAGCTGACGGAATCACGCGTGTGACTGAATTAAAGCATCTTGACCGCGGATACGTTAATTTCCATGGTAAGTTAGCTGCTCTTGGTGCAGAAATTGAACGTGTAAACGTGGAAGCACCTGCAGAAAAAACAATTGCTGATATGAACGCATAAGATAATTTACTAAGTCGGAGGCCAAGCGGTCTTGAAGACAAATAAGGCACCCTACTCCTTGGCTCACAGAACGACATGGCTACGATCCGACTTCTTGGTGCAGAAATTGAACGTGTAAACGTGGAAGCACCTGCAGAAAAAACAATTGCT
>NZ_JAZVJO010000013.1:0-1646 GCF_059453735.1 Peribacillus sp.
ATTTTAGGTTTTCCACCTGTTCTTTTGTTTTTGTTTTTTCGGGGAATTGACACAAAAACATATATCTAACTCCTTATTTCCTTTTAAACTTGAATCAGCTTGAAATTACTCCGGACTCACACTATCAGACTTTAGAAACAACTGCACTTTTTAGAATGAGAGATGCTACTTATTAAAATCAATCATTCTAGAATCTCATTAATATATCAGATTATTATAGTTTACCGCTTTAATTAGACCGTCCAGCTCTTTGCCGGAATGCGCTGACACTCGAGGTTACTTTTACCGCCACTAAAGTAAACGGCCAACATGACCCAAAGATATTCATGAAAACTAAGAATCATTTTACTTACTTTTTGTTATTTCCTCTAATACATTTTCGCAAATCTGATGAGTGATTAGCGCATCTTCAGCAGAAATTAACGGCTTCCCGGAAGTTTTAATTGCCTGTATGAAATCATCAACCATTTGGTTGAAACCTCGTTTTTCAAGCGTTGGCTGCCAGTCATTATCACGAATCTCATATACCATCTGATCCTTTGAGATGGCTAATTTTGATACGTTGTAAGCTGTTCGCTTCTCATACGGCCCCATCACTTCGGCAATCTCCTCGGTTGTTCCGTTATCCCTGTTCATGATGCCTATTCCTATTTTTCCACCAGAAATAAACTGGAGAACAACAGAATATAATTGGTCTCCCTCCATCCTTCCATGGATAATCATCTCTTCAACCGGATAAGGGAATAAGAATCTAAGTGTATCTACCACATGAATGAAATCATCAAAAACAAATGTCCTTGGGTCATCCGGGAGCTGCTTTCGATTCTTTTGCACGATCACCATGTTAGGATCGGCAACTTCTTTTAGCTTTTTATTAACTGGTGCATACCTGCGGTTAAAGCCCACTGTTAGAATGAGTCCCTTTTCTGACGCTAGCTCAACCAATGCCTTAGAGCTTTCATAATCATATGTTAATGGCTTATCAACAAACACATGAATGTTGCTCTCAAGTAATTTTCGGACAATGCTTTCGTGTGCACGAGTTGCTGTGTGGACAAACGCTGCCTGAATACCGCTTTCTATCAGAGATTCCAAGCTTGAATGTATGTACTCAAATCTGTACTGCTCGGCCAGTTCGCGCAGCTTGTCCTGATTCCTCGTGTATAAATGGAACTCAACACCACTTATGAAACTGTAAATAGGGAGATATGCTTTCTGCGTAATATCACCCAGGCCAATAACTCCAATCTTCATCTAACTCCTCCTCTTTTTACACCCTAATTGCTTATTTCAACATACCCTATCAAAAGGATACCTTTAACAAATACCCAAAGGTCTTCATCTTAATGATGAAGACCATTTAATTTTTCCCTCTACCTAACTCTGGATACTGTAATTTGACCAATCAATTCTTTAACGTTTTTCACATCCACATAGCCGGTTCTTTCTTCCAATGCATTGGCAGCACCACATGCTGAGGCAAGTGCCAACGTCTGTTCCAAAGAATAACCTCGTACCAAACCTGTCGCAAATCCGGCGATGAAAGAGTCGCCAGAACCGACTGCACTTACCGCATCAACCTTTACTGTGGACACCCGGTAATGCATATTCCTAAAGAGGACAAGCGAGCCATTTTCCCCGTCCGA
>NZ_JAZVJO010000014.1:0-3953 GCF_059453735.1 Peribacillus sp.
TTTTGCATCAGTTTGTGTAAACCCAACTTGGGTAAAATATTCAAGCGAACAGCTTCAAGGGTCTGACGTGAAGGTTTGTACGGTTATCGGATTCCCTCTAGGAGCTAATACACCAGAAACAAAAGCATTTGAAGTGCAAAATGCAATTGAAAACGGTGCACATGAAGTTGATATGGTTATTAACATCGGCGCGCTTAAGGACAAAGATGACGAGCTAGTTGAACGTGATATCCGTGCGGTTGTAGCTGCTGCTAAAGGTAAAGCCCTGACTAAAGTTATCATCGAAACTTCTTTATTAACTGAGGAAGAAAAAATTCGCGCTTGTGAACTTGCTGTTAAAGCAGGAGCTGACTTCGTGAAAACATCTACTGGATTCTCTACAGGCGGTGCAACTCCTGAAGATATCGCGTTAATGCGCAAAACAGTTGGACCTGATCTTGGAGTTAAAGCTTCAGGCGGTGTCCGCAATACAGAAGATGCTAACAAAGTTATTGAAGCAGGTGCAACACGTATCGGCGCTAGTGCTGGTGTTTCTATCATCAAAGGACTTACAGCTGATTCTGATTACTAAGAATACCGTAAAAAGCGCAGCCCTCTATTTTAGAGAGCTGCGCTTTTTTTAATTGAAAATAATCTATTCACCAAAACAAGGAGATAGAATACATTAAAGGGTATGTTAACTTGATTTCTCTGTTGTTATAGGGAACTTCTGCCTCCATGTATCCGCAAAATAAAATGAGCATATTGTTTTGCGAAAGGAAGGACAGCAAGTGATGTTATCAGATTAAAGAACAGGCTTGCATGTGCAAGCTGAAGTGCTTTTTCTGTGGTGAAGTAGGCAGTAGCGTTTTCAAGGAGACCGATAAATGGGAGAGAAGACAGGACACCAAATAAATTTAACCATATATGGGCATAAGCAGTTAGAGTGGCTTCTCTTCCTGACCCGATACTCGCCATGTAGCCGGTAATGCATGTGCCGATGTTAGAACCCAGCATGATCACAATAGCGGAGGAAACACTTAAGTCTCCCGCGGCAACAAAACTCATGGCTAAACCAACGGTAGCTGAACTTGAATGAATAATTGCAGTGAGCGTTACTCCAATTAGCAATGCAAAGCCTATGTGATTTTCAATCAGCGTAATCATTTCCGCAGCTGCTGGGAATGCTGAAATGGGTCCAGCAAGTGTTTTGAAGCCTCCCATTGCCGCAAAAATGGCGCTGATTCCAATGAACGCGGTCCCGATGCTTTTAGGTAAGTGATGGGGAATTAGCCAAAGTACGGCTCCTAGAATGATGGTGGGAACAATCCAGCGATCCATTGGAAAAGCCATAAACTCAGTAGTAAAGGTCGAACCGATATTGGTGCCAAGTATTATTCCAATTGTTTGCGGAAAAGTCAGTGCTTTTGCTGCAACTAATCCGACTGCCATCACCATAACGGCTGAACTGCTTTGGAGAATTCCGGTAAAAAAAATACCTGCTAGGAAGCCTTTCCAAGGTTTATTTGTCACGAGAGCGAGAAATGATTTTAATCGCTCGCCAGCAGCATTAAATAACCCAATGCGGAGTACAAACATCCCAGTTAAAAACATAATAATATATAAGAGAAATAATAATAATACCTGCACGCACTTCACCCCTCCTATAGTCTATGGACGGGCTTGATAAAAATGCTTTTTTTGCTGGATTATTGAATATTTTTTAGAAAAAAGGTATATATAAAGCATTATCCAATCATTTCTCAAAAAATTGTCTTATTATTGAGTTGACCAGTTGTTATGCATATATTATAATGGTTTAGTACATGTTATAACATGTTGCCAACTATGAATTAGTGTGTTGTTTTCGGAGGCAGGGAAAGAGATGTCTAAAACCGTCGTTCGTAAAAACGAATCACTTGAAGATGCTCTTCGTCGTTTCAAAAAGACTGTATCTAAAGCAGGATCGCTTCAGGAAGCTAGGAAGCGTGAGTTCTATGAAAAACCAAGTGTTAAACGTAAGAAGAAGTCTGAAGCTGCTAGAAAACGTAAATTCTAAGAGAGGGTGGAAATATGAGTCTTCTCGAGCGTTTAAATAATGATATGAAACAAGCGATGAGAGATAAAGCCAAGGATCAACTATCTGTTATACGGATGCTTAAGTCTTCACTTCAAAATGAAGCACTTAAAAAAGCAGACCGTGAACTAACTGAAGAAGAAGAATTGACGATACTTTCTCGCGAATTAAAACAACGCAAAGACTCCCTCCAAGAGTTTGAAAACGCCGGTCGTATAGATCTCGTGGATAAAGTCCGAATCGAAATAGGTTACGTTGAGGCATATATGCCCAAGCAACTCTCAGAGGAAGAAGTCTCTAACATCGTTTCTGAAACGATTGAAGAGATTAATGCTTCGTCTAAAGCAGATATGGGGAGAGTTATGGGAGCTTTAATGCCGAAGCTAAAAGGCAAAGCAGATGGTTCTCTAATTAATAAATTAGTACAACAACATCTATCCTAATCTCAAAACCAAACCATAGGCATATGCCTGTGGTTTTTTGCTTTACCCTGAATTAGTATACTTTTGCAAAGAAAAATTATTCAAAGCATAGTACTTTATACATACTAGTACATATCAATAAAGCCTCAATTTGAATTCTTCGCGGAGGAGGCGTCTACACTTTTTTAGTCTAGTTGCGCCGCCTAGCCCGCTGTGGAAAAGATGAGTGTCCTCAAAAGGGAAGGAGCGCCCTTTTGGTTCGTTCCCTATTTCCTTCGCGGTCTGAACGAGGCGGCTACACTTTTTAATTAAAAATGAAACTTTTTTGTTTTTGGTTCGTATTAATGGGTAGGGCTTAATTTATTTTAGTGAAAGGGGGGAATCTCCTTGAGTGCACGCCTATGGGTAGGTTTGACCACGCTCTCGGCCCTGCTGATTATATTTTTGCTGCCGAATTTTGTGTCAGCAAAAAATGAGTTGGTGTATGTTGTTCTGATTGAGGAAACGGTTGAGGATGGGTTATCTTCATTTATTGACCGTGCTCTTGATAAAGCTGAAGAGGATCAGGCAAAGCTGGTTATTTTTGAAATTAATACACCAGGAGGACGAGTCGATTCGGCTGCGAAGATTGCAAAACGAATGACCAGTTCGAAAGTGGAAAGTGTGGCCTTTGTAAATAATGAGGCGTTGTCTGCAGGAGCTTATATTTCACTGAATGCGGACAAAATATATATGGTTCCTAATTCGACGATGGGTGCTGCTGCTGTAATTGACTCAGCTGGGAATACAGCTGGTAAGAAGGCTCAATCTTACTGGACCGCGGCAATGAGGACAGCGGCAGAACAAAACAACAGAAATCCAATTTACGCTCAGGCCATGGCTGATGAAGATGTCGATTTGCCTGAGTACGGTGCTGAAAAAGGGAAACTGTTGACGTTTACGGCAGCTCAAGCGTTAAAGGCGGGCTATAGTGAAGGGACGGTAAAAAATCAGGAAGAGCTGTTAACAAAGCTTGGTCTTGGAGACGCTGATGTGCGTTATATTGATGAGAGCATGGCTGAAAAAATAGCAAGGTTCTTGACTAATCCGTTGATTATCCCGATATTGTTAACCATTGCAGCGATAGGGATAGTGGTTGAATTGTTCTCACCTGGATTTGGTATCCCAGGGTTTGTTGGGATAACCGCTCTGCTTTTATATTTTTATGGTCATTTAATTGCAGGTGCTGCTGGTTATGAAACGATTGTGTTGTTTGTCTTGGGTGTCATTTTATGTCTTCTTGAGCTTTTTGTGCCGGGTGGAATTGTTGGTTTACTTGGGTTTGGGGCAATTATTGGAAGTCTATTTATGGCTTCGGATGACCCTGTTTTAATCGGGATTTCATTATTAATTGCGATAACCATTGCGGTTTTGGTAGCTATTCTAATGGTAAAGGTGTTTGGGAAAAATATGAATTTTTTTAAAAAGATTATCCT
>NZ_JAZVJO010000015.1:0-1593 GCF_059453735.1 Peribacillus sp.
CTTTCTAGATATGCTTCCTAACTTGCTGCCGAACTTAGTTTTTGAAGGTTTTGATAAATCCCCATTCTTAAAGATGATGGCACGACAAGATCCAATTCATCATCGTTCTATTGATGTGGGTAGAAGTCTAATTGACCTTCATAATAATGGGTGTTATTATATCGCCTATCGTAATGTGATACATGATTCCTCAGCGCAGGAGTGGATTGGATATCTAGAATCCATTGTGGATATTGCTTATTTAGATAAGGATACTAAAAGAGAATTGAGTGAATTATTTATTCGTTCTTGTTATTTATATGAATCTTCCTTGCAAGATGCCTTCTTGGATAAGGTTTATATGGATTATACAAAATTCTTATATGCCTATAATACAGGGCAGAGACAGATGCTACAAAACTTATACTTTGATATAGATAAATCTATTTATCTATGGAAGGGGAAACCGAAGACAAATTATCTTTACATTGACGAAGAAGGACATCAATACCGCATTGCTGAAAGGCTGCAACTGAGGAAAGCGCCTAAGGCCTTACCTTTAAACAATCTTGAAATGGTTGAAAGATTCACATCTTCGTTAGTATTGGGATTTCGCTGTGAACCGTTTCAAGAAATCCATGAAGTTGAGATTGATTTATCGTTATATAGCTTGATTGTGCGTGTGAACAATGGATATCGATTAAATAAGAAGGATCGCGATGATTCTATCAAATTCATCGAATTCATTGAGAATCTTCTTCCGTTCGGTAGACAAATGGAGGAAATCCTCATAACTGATACGGAAAATGGTCATGCGTTCTTGCTAGAATATGATCCTGATTTTGAAACGTATTCATTCAGGAGGGAGAATTGAATAGATGGACAGAATAGAAGAATTAAGAAAAGCATTGAATGTTAAGAATAGCAATGGAAAGAAGTCTCTGAAGCATTCAGTGAAGCATGCTAATTTCCTCCCATTTCAGACTCGTAATCCAGAAAGAGCCAAGTTCGGAAATGGCTTTGACCCTATACTGGGCGAAATTTTTCGTAAGTTAGAGGGCACTCAGCTCAATGACAACCTGGATGTTGAAAGTTTGATTGAGAAGATAATCAGTAAAGTTGAAATCAATAAAGAAGATAAGCCAGCATTACAAGGAATTCTGGCATCCTACCTTGGTCAATCTACCTCAATGCGTATGTTCCATCCCCTCATTTTCAACTATATTGCTCTATCCTCTAATAAGGAAGCTGTTGGTGAAAAGGAGATTGCTCAGTATATAGTTGATTCCTTGCTAGGAGATAGTGAGGGTCTTCGCGGTATCATGGCGTTGACGGATAAAGAGCATGTGTTAACACGATTGATTTGTTCTAATTTGCCTGAATTACCGAAGGGGGAGGCTGGTAACAAATATGCCCCTATGTTTACCTATGTTGAATCGGTATTCAAAGAAGATTTGGCTTTCCTTGTAGGAAATCGAGAGTTTTTTATTTCTCATATTAATCTTTTTATCGCTTATTATTATTTTTACTCGGTAACCCAATTTACCCTTAAGTTAAATCAGTTTGAGAATATGGAACCGACAATCCCTACACCTTTATACTATAATGTCGACT
>NZ_JAZVJO010000016.1:0-3138 GCF_059453735.1 Peribacillus sp.
GTCCTTGCTCCTACCACTGAACCATGGGGACAGAGGACATGCTATATTGCAGATCCTGAAGGTAACTTGATAGAGATTGGCTCCTGGGATAAACCATATGAGGAAAAGGATCTGTAATAGAAGTTCAGTATAGAAGATCAACAGTAAAACAGACCGGCAGAAAAGCGCAAGTGCGGTTATTACACGCTGCCGGTCCTTTTCGGAGACAGATTCGTTGGCCGCATCGAAGCTGTTCCGGACAGAAAGACAGGCGTGCTTGCTGTAAGGAACATCTGGTGGGAAGACGGCATCCGCCAAACAAAGAAACTGAACACGGCACTCGAACGGACAGCAAAAGATTTTGCAAAGTTCAACGACTGCAAAGAGACAGTGTTTCTGTAAGTTATGTAAACATATCTGACGGGACAGATCTTCTGATTTTCTGACAGGATTTACCGCTGCCTGGCATGGTATAGTCGACACAAAAGGAGAACAGCATGAATTGGGCTAATGTTTTAAATGATACGCTTCACTATCTGGAGAAGAATATTATGACAGTTCAAGGTCCCAAGGAGGTTGCTTCGGAAGTCCATGTCTCTGCGGGTTACCTGCAGAACTGTTTCCAGATGATCACCGGTTACACTATCGGTGAATACATAAGGAACAGGAGACTTAGTCTTGCTGCCATGGATCTTATCGAGAAAGACGATAAGATCAGCGACGTGGCCTATCGGTACGGATATGAGACACCTGAGAGTTTCTCTAAGGCATTCAGCCGTTTTCACGATGCCACGCCGAACGAGATCAGAAAGAAGAACAAGTCTGCCAAGGTATTTCTTCCGCTCAAACTGACGTTCTCCGTGAAAGGAGCAGATAAAATGGATATTGTGATCGAGAAGATGCCGAAGTTTAAGATAATGGGAGTGGCAGATGTGTTTGATAATGACACATGCTTTGAGAAGATCCCGGGCTTTGTTTATGATTTCATAAATAACTACAGCGAAAAACTAAATAAGTATACGAGCTACGGCGTAAGTGTCGGAGACTGCGATATCGTCTTAAACGCTGACGGCGGACCGTGGGCCAAGGACCATGAAGGAATATCATTTGATGAGAGATTCCTTTTTATGGCAGGCGTCGATCTTATGGACGGAGATGTTCCCGACGGCTTGACGGCGGTCGAGATTCCTGAGACTGTCTGGGCTAAGTTCAAGTGTAAGGATAATTCGATCGAAGCTTCACAGGCGATGCGCCGTTATATTTTCGGAGAATGGATCTTCGAAGAGGACGAATACGATCTTGTTGACGAATACAACATTGAACGTTATGGCGTACCGAATGATACAGGCAGCGGCCTTCATAATGAGATCTGGCTGCCTGTAAGAAGAAAGACCTGACGGCTATGAAAAGACTGCTGTCACTGATCATTGTTTTGGCTCTGGCAACCGGAATCTTTGCCTGCAGCGCTGATACTTCGGATTTAAGAGGCAGTAAGAAACTCGCGGTCTTATTTCCCGGTATGGGCTATACAACTGACAGGCCGCTTCTTTCGGAATCCCGTAAGCTCCTCGAGAAAGAAGGCTATGAGATACTGTGTATCGAGTGGGAAAACCCTGTGAAGACAAGGTATGATCAGGCCTCTGAGATATTGGATAGTATAAATTTTAATGAATACGAAGACGTCATTTTTGTCTGCAAGAGCATAGGAACGGAAATTGCTTCGACATATGTGGCAAAGCATGATCTTGACGTGAAGCAGATCTGGTATACGCCGCTTATGGGAGCTTTTGAAGCTTGTGACAGTGATGACTGCGGGGATACGATAATCGCATTCATCGGAACTTCCGACGGGAGATCCGATGTGTCTCAGATCCGAGAAAAGGCAGCGAGAATGAATATCGAGCTTCACCTTTATGATGGCTGCGATCATTCACTGGAGTGTAAAGATGCTTCGAAAAACCGGGAGATATTGGATGATATTATGAAGATCACACGTGATTATGTTATCAAAGATATCCATGAGGCTTAGCAGGAATAATGACGGTTTAGCTGAGCAATCATGTTACAATGTCTTAATCTGATGTGGACTTCGGGTCGGATAATCAGCTTTGGGGACCGGATATTATCTGCTAAATGGAGAAGCAAGGGGACAATATGGAGAAAATACCTTTTTGGGAAGAGATATATAGAAATAGTGACATAAACACTTTTCCGGCAGAACCAAACGGAACGATTTTGGAATTTGAACATCTCCTGAAAAAAGATTCAGTCATGCTTGAGGCCGGATGCGGAGAAGGTCAGAATGTCAGATATCTGGCTAAAAATGGATACTCTTATATAGATGCTTTTGATCTGTCAGAAGCCGGGATTTCAAAGCTAAAGTGTTTTTGTGAAAGAGAAGGATTAAGAATTAATGCTTTTGTAGATGATCTTGCAAAATTTCATTTTACGAAATCCTATGATTTAGTTATGACATTCGCAACACTTTGCTTTGTAGAAAAAGATAAGTGGAGACACTTTATCGAAGATGCTAAAGAACATACGAAGCCCAATGGAATACACATTATCCATACATTTACGAATACAGTTCCTGCTTCACCTGACATTGCACCTTTCGCAGTTGGATTGGCGGATGAAGGCGAAATCATGGATTTATATTCAGACTGGGAAGTTCTGCAGTTTAAAACATATATATTTGATGATGAACATCCTAATGTTCCAAAACATCAGCATGCTGTAAATAAATTGGTTGCACGGAGAAGAGCATCCTGATGACATGATGATGTTGTTAATATAAACTGAAAGAATTCAATTTGTTCGGTTTGAACAATGAAAAATAATATCGGTATTGAGGACTTAATACTGAATATTTATAGAATAATGTAACGAGGATGCGGATGATAAATGATTAGATACGATGATTATATTTCTCCTGAAGAATACATGGAATTACGTGAATTAGTCGGATGGCGGCTTTTCCCGCTTGAGGAAGCGAAGAAATGTGTAGAGAACGCTTATATGGTTCTTTGTGTGAGAGATGATGAAAAAGCCATAGGCGTTGTAAGATTGTCTTGGGACGGCGGATATGTAGCGTTCCTGTCAGACGTAATCGTTGTTCCGGAGTATCAGGGACAGGGAATAGGGAAAAAACTGGTTGAG
>NZ_JAZVJO010000017.1:0-4093 GCF_059453735.1 Peribacillus sp.
TCCTATTTGACATGCAAAGTCCTTTAATGTGGACTCCTGAGTACTGGAGACCGGTTTTTTATCCATCTCCCCGGAAGCATTCATATTCTGGGCATCCATTCCAATGGCTAAGACGAGCCACCTTTTTTGATTTTGAATTTCTTTTTCAGATAGATTGTTGATTTTTTCGATTACTATTTCCAGCCCTGTTTTCTCAAAGAAGTCAGGAACACTCTCATGATGGCTGGTATATAGGGCTTTGCTGTTAACAGTCGTATAGAAGTAGGGAATATCCCTTTGTAATAGGTCTCTCAATTCATGAGGTACTACCCGAGTGTCTTTAAATGGATATAGCCATAAGCGCTCAAACAATTGTTCCAATGCCGCTGCCTGCGCTGAATAATCAGGATGTGTAGCCTCCATTAAAAAATTGGCATACTGTTGTGTAGCTCTTAGGATGATTCTAATTTTGCTATCTGCAAAGCGCTGAATAGGCCCTTCAATAAGTTGCTTCTTAAAATTCAAAATGAAGTGCATCATCCGCTCGTATCCATCGACAATGTGGGATAAATACGCCTGCGCATCTACTTTTTGCCCATTTAAATAGGGCATATTTTTGGCTCCTGCAGTAAAGACCTCTTTCATCTTAAAAACCATTTCATCTGTGTTTGCTTGATCTATTTGTAATACCGGGAATGGCAATCTTTGAACTTCCCCGTTTAAACCACTTAAATCGACGCCTCTTCCATCCGCATTCTGGAATAATGTCTGAGGCAGCAAACCTGTTCCCAATACCGATCTGCTTTGAACATATTTCAATTTAACCTCAGCCGTGTCTGGAAAATCCAATTCCGGGTATTGGTGAAAAATAGTCTCTAAATCAATTAAATATGGGTATTCTCCATTAGCAATAATATTTTCATAGTGCATATCTGCACCATTAATCATATGCATTAATCCGACCAGCTGCCCAAAGCGTTCATAATATTTCTTTACCTCTTCTTCTGATCCACAGCCTTTATGAAGGATACACTCTTCAAATCCATATTCTCCGTAGTCCAATACTTTATAAGTCGGCAAATTGATATCAGCATCGTGTTGATTAATCCATAGAATCAATTCATTATACTTTTCAACAATATCCAAGGATTTTGGTTTGTACATAATGGACTTTTCATTTGAATAATTCAGCTTTGCTACAGTTTGCCCTTTTTGATGGGTATCCCCCAATCCAATTTCGATATCCACCAATTTGGCTCCCATTAAATCAAACTTTTGCTGTAGATCCAGCCAGCTGTCATTTAACCCTTTAAATAAAGTTGCAGTATTATTAATGAAAAATTCTGTGCGTTCTAAACAGGCCCTTTTTAACAAAGGATACTCTTCATAGAATCTATTTAGATATCCCAAGTCTCTAGCATGCTTGATGATAAAGGATTCGAATCTTTCCTCGGGTGTTTCCCCATCTAAGGTTTCTCGTAATTTCTCGATCTGCAGCTCTAAGATTGCGGTCTTGGAAATAAGGCCAACCAACTCTGTAGCAATAGCATCAGCCAGAGATTGCTTAATTTTACTCCATTCGTATCGCTCAGTGAGCGTTAGGACTGTTGGAATTTCTTTTTCAACCTGTTTAATAGCGTATAGGACAAACGGATAAATAAAATCCACTAAAGTTGGCCTTTCTAATTTTTGTTGCATCTCGCTATATAACTCCATACCTTCATCCAGCATATTTCCGTTCACTTTCTGATTAAGGTAACTTTTAAACTCACTGTTGGAAGCTGCATTATTAACATTCACAACTTTTTCTTCGTTATATTCCGACGTTTGTAATTTATCGTTGTTAATCATTTGTTTTATCAATGTATTCACTCTCTTTCATAATGTAATAAAAATAATCACGAACTACTTATCCATTCAGTAAATAGGCCCTGATTATTTTTAAAATAAAGGGGGGAAGGAACCCCCCGCTTTAAATCTACCGTTTATCGGAAATTATGAGATTAGCAAATTTTAATTGATGTCGTTAACCCGATGATTACCCCTACACAAAGCGGTGTTGTTTCCGGCTTCACATCCGCTGCGCCTTGGACCTGCGCCAATTCTTCCTCCGTTAGATCGCCGAAGCTTTTCCCCGACGGGTGGACCGGCAGGTTCTCCAATTTCTCGCGTACTTGTGGATCCTTCCACGCTGCAATGATTTCCTCTTTAGTCAGGTTTGTGTTTGTCATATCCATCTCTCCCTTTTATGTTTGTTTGCAATTAGCAAATTCTGATTGATGTCGTTAAACCGATGATTACCCCTGCGCAAAGCGGTGTTGTTTCTGGCTTTACATCCGCTGCGCCTTGGATTTCCGCCAATTCTTCCTCTGTTAGATCACCGAAGCTCTTGCCTGATGGGTGAATCGGCAGGTTCTCCAGTTTCTCGCGTACTTGCGGATCCTTCCACGCCGCAATGATTTCTTCTTTTGTTAGGTGTGTGTTTGACATATTCATCTCTCCCTTTTCGATTGGTTTGTAATTAGCAGATTTTGATTGATGCTGTGATGACCGTAACTATAGGCAGACAGACGAAGCTTGTTTCCGGCTTGACGTCTGATGCACCTTGGATTTCGGCTAACTCTTCCTCCGTTAGATCGCCATAGCTTTTGCCTGACGGATGATCCGGTAGGCTGTTGTACTTTTCACGGACTGCCGGGTCCTTCCAGGCCGCAATGATTTCTTCCTTCGATAAAGGTGTATTTGACATATTCATCTCTCCTTATTTTTGATTGATTTTTATTTCTTAAAATCAACAAATTATGATGGATGCAGTTAAGGGGATGAAAATACACTGGGGAGTTGTTATTGGATTTACTCCTACAGCGCCTTGAACTTGCGCTAACTCTTCCTCTGTCAGCTCCCCGTAACTTTTACCTGACGGATGGTCTGGTAAGGTGTTGAACTTCTCACGAACTTGCGGATCCTTCCAGGCTGCAATGATTTCCTCTTTAGTTAAGTTTGTATTTGACACATTAGCACCTCCTTATCTGCTCTTTTATTTACTGTTTCTTACAACTCTTACTTTAAATGATTCAGAAAATTCTTTGCACTTCGCAAAATTGCATACTTTTAAAAATCTCAATTTTTTAATAGTAATTGTTTAAACAAAAAAATCTCCCCAAAAGCTCAATAAGCTCCCGAGAAGACTCTTTTGAATTTATGAAACATACGGATTTGGTCGATGAGTCGGTGTAAGGGACTCATATAAATGTTCATTGGTTACATATGAAGAAGCACCATGTACCATTTTCAGCTCTTCCACTGACATCTTCTTTATATTTTCATTACTCACATGTGTTTTATGTGATTTAGTTCGAAAAATATTAAATTTCATAATAACCCCTCCTATCGGTTAAATTGAAGTAATTGTTTAAGTGTTAAACTGTCCGATTTTAAAACACCCTTTGGGTAGATTTTTGCTGCTAATGCGGCAAACAGGGCAATGAATAAAATCATGACCAGCAGCGAAACAAGTATTTCCGCTGGCGCAATCGTGTTATAGACGATGCGGATCAATACACTCATAGGTGCCGTAAATGGAATATACGAAGTCACTTTCGTCATCGTTCCTTCCGGATAGTCCATGACAAACAGCATCTCCACTGCCAGGCTGGCCATCAGGAGAATCACAATGGGCATCGTAGCACTTGATAGGTCATCCGGGCGGCTTACCATCGAGCCGACAATCGCAAACAGAGTGGCATAGATGAAATAGCCAAGGATGAAGAAAATCAGGATATAGAAGGCTGTTCCCCATGTGATCGTGTCGATGACCGTCTGGACGAACGATCCTTCAGGAATATCGAAAATCCCCAGGTTGCCCCATAATAGAAGGGCGCCAATAAAGATGAATAATTGCGCCAGGCTCGCCAGGCCGATGCCCAGGATTTTCCCGTACATCATCGGGACCGGCGCCACTTTGGTGATCATGACCTCCATTACCCTTGAGGATTTTTCGGATGCGATGGCTGTCGCAACATTATTGCCGTACGTTGAAATGGCCAAAAACATGATGGTAATCAGTCCGTACACAATCAGCAGGGCATTGGGCTCTGCTTCATATAATGATTCG
>NZ_JAZVJO010000018.1:0-5009 GCF_059453735.1 Peribacillus sp.
GGTAGTGATTGTAACGGTACACCGATTGCTATTCGGGCAAAACAAGAAGGTGTTACAGCTAAAGTAATTACAGATCGCTATCATGAAGAATTTGTAGATTGTTTTTCGAAATTAGGATTTTCTTACGATACCTACACAAGAACGGATACAGCTCATCACCATAAAATCGTTCAAGAGATCTTTTTAGCGTTGCTTGAAAATGGTCTGATTTATAAAAAAGAAATAGAACAAACGTATTGCGAATATGATCAGCAATTTTTACCTGATCGCTATGTTGAAGGGATTTGTCCTAATTGCGGTGCACATTCACGAGGAGATCAATGCGATGCTTGTTCAACTGTATTAGAACCACTTGAACTATTAGTAAGAACATGTAAACTCTGCGGAAATCCTCCTGCTACAAGAAAAACAGAGCACTTTTACTTTTCATTAAGTTCGTTACAAACTAGTTTAGAAACCTATGTAAATGAAGCTGAAAGGAACAATCTTTGGCGTGAAAATGCTCTTTCATTAACCAAAAGGTATTTACAGGAAGGATTGCTAGATCGAGCCGTTTCAAGGGATCTGCCCATTGGAGTGGATGTCCCGGTAGCAGGATACGAAGATAAGAAAATCTATGTGTGGATTGAAGCCGTTTCAGGCTATTATACAGCGAGTAAGCTTTGGGCGAAAGAAACCAACAATGATGACTCCGTGTTTTGGGACGCGGCTGCCACATCCTATTACGTTCATGGAAAAGATAATATCCCGTTCCATTCCATTATTTGGCCAGGCATATTGGCAGGTCTAGGGAAAGAATCTTTACCTACTCATATTATTTCAAATGAGTACCTGACATTGGAAAAAAAGAAATTATCAACGAGTCGTAATTGGGCAGTTTGGGTACCGGATCTTCTGAACAGATATGATCCGGATTCAATCCGATACTTTTTAACGATTAACGCACCCGAAAGCCGGGATGCTGACTTTTCTTGGAAGGAATTTATTTATAGTCATAATACAGAATTATTGGGGGCGTATGGCAACTTTGTCAATCGGACGTTAAAATTTATTCAAAAGTCCTTTAACGGGATCATTCCTGCAAACGATATTACTCCGGTTATCCAAAATAAAATTACTCGATTATATAATGAAGTAGGAAGTGACATAGAAGCCGGTTCATTTAAACAAGGTTTAGAGAAAGTTTTCGGTATCATCAGATTCTCGAATAAGTTTTTTGACGAACAAAAACCCTGGATACAGGTAAAGGATGATCTTGAGTCTTGCCGACAATCACTGGCAGATTGCGTCTATCTTATAGCTAATTTAGCTCAAATCCTTTCTCCATTCCTCCCTTTTTCAAGCAGCAGGGTTAAAGAAATGATTAACACAACAGAAGATGGATGGAAGCCATTCATAGTTACACCAGGGCCACTGTTAAATGTTGAACCGTTATTTGTTCGAATCGATCTTGAAAGAATTGAAGCTGAACGAAATAGGTTAGCTGACCAAACTATTTGAGGTGTATCACATTTGCGCTTTTGATTGGTAAACAGCCACATGAATTATCCAATAAGAATGATAAAAATGAGCGTTGGACTACTGTTTCGTTCCAGTTGAAGGTGTCGTACATATTATAATCTAACGTACTAAACACGAATGCAGATTACCTATAGAATGTGGTGTAGACAAGTATCATGCTATCTACCCTTAAAGTCATGTTGTTAAAAAAACTAACTGTGTGATAATGTTATATAGTATTTTGGAGAAGAATAATGAGAATCAGACAAATACAAACTACAACATTGGTGACTGCTAAAGGAGATCATGATGGGGAAATTGGAAGAAAGTTATCTACTAGCAATCGAACAAACAAAATATAAAATTATACAAGACATAGATCGGTATTTAGAGGATAAAGAAAAGATGCCTGTATATACGGAGTATATTTCTGACCGGCATACCTATTTAGAAGGTATTTGGTTAAATGTGTGGTTGAATAAGGCTTCTAATGACGTGCCTAGGAAAGAAAAAAGGTCCTATCTTAAGAGTAAGGGATTGAATACGAATGATATTCCTCATAAAGTTCTGAATACGATGTTCCGTAACGAATTAAAAGGGTTTGATCCTTTTCCGGTACAAGAGTGGGTTACGCAAATGTTTGCAGAAAATGCTGATGGATGGGAACAGCGTTATCTTGAAGCTAGAGCAAACTTTTTTAAAAGGCAGAATGAAAAAAAACTTGCAGAAGAGCGTTGGAATGTTCGCCTGCAGCTGCAGAGTGCGGTGCATGACTATATAGATAATCATTCTCTTCTCCTATATATATATGTGAGGAATCATGTGGCTGTAAAGGTAGTTGAGGATTTCAAACATAATCAACGCTACCAGAATATCGAACTGTTCGAGCTGGAAGAACGATTAATCGAACAGGGATCATTTGATACGAAAGATTATATTATGGTTGATGAATTCTTTGAAGAGTTAACAGGAGCGGTGCATTCTGTCTTTGATTGGGGCAGGAGCCGTTATGAGTATGAGACGTATTATTACCGGTATGAAAAAATAGTACAGGATTTCCTTTCAGAATTTGTCCCTGAACTAGTGATCAAACATATACCGGAAGAGCTGGTTCATAAATTTGCAGAGGTGTATGAGGAAAACTTAAGTACAGTAGCCATTAAAGGACTATTAGGCGATGAGTTAAACGATTTCGCCGCGGCCTGCTTTGAAGAAATTCAAGATGAATACCTCGCCGACTTGGTAAAACTAATTGCCATTCCTTTTGACGAAGTCGTTCATCTTGAAATTTTTGAAAAAGACGAACAAGAGAGAGAACAAAGGAAAGCAGAAGCCCTGGCTGAACAGGCGCGGAAAAAGGAAGAAGAAGAACGGATTTTAAATGATATCTTTGGTAAGGCCTATGCCCCTTCCTTAGGAAAGAGCATTAAATATATTTTACACATTGGTGAAACGAATACGGGGAAGACGCATCAGGCGCTACAAAAAATGAAGGAAGCAGAAAGCGGACTTTATCTTGCACCACTAAGACTTCTTGCCTTTGAAGTGTCCGATAAGCTTAATGCAGAAGGAATTCCTTGTACATTAAAAACAGGGGAAGAGGAAAAGGTTATAACCGGTGCTAAGCACTTTTCTTCTACGGTAGAAATGTTTCATGAGAAGGACCATTATGAGGTCATTGTCATTGATGAAGCACAAATGATTGCTGATAAAGACCGGGGCTTTTCGTGGTATCGGGCCATTATGAATGCGAACGCGAAAGAAGTACATGTCATCGGAAGCTGGAACATTAAAAATATGCTTTTAACACTTTTGGAAGAAAGTAATGTAGAAGTATACGAATATAACCGGGAATTCCCTTTAGAGGTGGAATCGAAGGTATTCAGTCTTCGCGATACTAAAAAGGGAGATGCGCTTGTCTGTTTTTCAAGAAGACAAGTTCTCGAAACGGCTTCTAGTCTGCAGCGCAGCGGTCATCGAGTAAGTATGATTTATGGCAGTATGCCTCCCGAGACTAGAAAAAAACAAATGGAACTGTTTACGAGCGGCGAAACGACCGTTGTTGTAGCAACTGATGCCATTGGTATGGGCTTGAATCTGCCTATCCGCCGCATTGTCTTTCTAGAAAATGAGAAGTTCGATGGAACGAGCAGAAGAACGTTGACGTCACAGGAAATCAAACAAATTGCTGGACGGGCGGGGAGAATCGGTCTCTATGATATTGGCAAGGTAGCTTTTACAGCTGATATTAAAAAAATGCAGGCATTGCTTGAAAAGGTAGATGAGCCGGTTCAAAACTTTGCCATCGCTCCAACTTCAGCCGTTTTTGAACGTTTTCAAAAGTACTACCGAGACCTTGGGACGTTTTTCGATTTGTGGACGCAGTTTGATCCGCCAAAGGGAACAAATAAGGCCTCTCTTATTGAAGAACGAGAGCGTTATGAACTGGTTCGCGATACAGAGATAGAAGCAAGGTATTCCTTAATGGATTTATACGGATACTTGCATCTGCCATTCTCATCAAAAGAACCTGCCCTCATTCGTCAATGGCTTAACACACTTGAAGCAATTGCTGAAGACAGAGAACTTCCAGAACCACTCATTAAAACGAGAAATTTAGAGGATATGGAGCTTTCCTATAAAGCAATTGGTCTGCATTTGCTCTTTTTATATCGGTTAGGCAGAAAAACAGAAGCGGTTTATTGGGAACGAGTCCGTGAAGATATTAGTAACAGCGTACACGATCACTTAAAAGATGAATTACAGAATTACCAAAAAAAATGCAAGCGATGTGGAAAAAAGCTTCCCGACGAAGCTCGTTTTCCAATCTGTGATGCTTGTTTTCAAAATGGACACAAAAGGAATAATCAAAATCGTTTTCATAAATAGAGCAACAAGCACCCTATCACCAAGATGAATTGGAGTCGGGTGCTTGTTCTAGTTCCCTGAGTTGTTCTCGTATCTAACTAATAAGCCAATCTCTGACCTCAGGGAAGGTAGAATAATCTCTGTTCCTCGAATGATTTTTATGAAATTAAATGAACTTTAACGGATGTACTTAAACTTCAAATGATTCTTTATTTACCTTAATTTCTTCCATACCCTGTTTCACTGATAAAGGGGCTGTTTTTTTAGCTTCATTAGTCTTAAAAATAGCATTTGAAACATATTTTTTAGAATGACTGGTGGTTACTACATTTCTGATTGGTAGCAGGAGTAACTAAGAAACTTTCGAGCTAAAGGAAAATACGTATTTCTTCTTTTTCAACTACCGGGACAGATTAGTTGGATAAGGATTTTTTTAAGATGAAGTCAGAAAAATCTATGCGACTCTGCAATAAATAAAGTATGAAGAACAACCATTTGTTATCCAAGCATATAATCAAGACCAATGGGTAATACTTCATAAATATCAAGAAAGACCACTTGATGAGGCATTAAACCTTTATTGGCATTAAATAAACAAATCATAAATACTATATCGAGTATTCCGAAAGAGAGATTATCAT
>NZ_JAZVJO010000019.1:0-2513 GCF_059453735.1 Peribacillus sp.
AATTAGTAAAACGTAAAAAAAGCTATCCGAAAATGTCATGACATTTGCGCATAACTTTTTATTATGATTCACGGAAGTCATTTTTCTCTAATATACGCTTTGTAATTAATTCATACCCTTTTTGATTGGGATGGAGAGAATCAGAAAAATAGTCTTTTTTCGATTTATTTTTGAATAAATCGTTCGTAGGAATATAAGTGATTCGTTCGTCACTCTCTACAATATCAGCAATCGTATGATCCCAATCGACAATATGCTTTTCAATCGCGTCACGATCTTCTTGAGGATTATACAGACCAATAACTGAGATAGGTGCCTCTTTATTTTCTTTTTCTAAAATCGATATTATTTTCTTGAAATGACTGATGTATTCTGTTTTAGCTTGCTTAATGTCCTTGTCATGAACCTGCTTCAGATCACCGCCATTAGCATTTATGAAATCATTGGTTCCAATAAAGACAATGAATTCTTCTGCCTTGTACAGCTTTGTATTTATTTCAAGATCATTTAACTGCTTTAACACACCATCTGTTTCTTGTCCTGGAATACCATAATTCCAAATTTTCACCTTAGGTTTTTCTCCATCTTGATTTAACTGCTCTTCCAATCCGTCTACATAGCCTTCTTGACCCTTTTTATCACCTTTTCCATGTGTGAGAGAATCACCAAAAGCCATTACTATTCGATCTTCTTTATTATTTTCCTTTTTCTGAAATTGAAAGATTACGGTACAAATCAGTACCAAAATAATTAAAAAAATTGCTGTTTTTTTCATGGGTACACTCCTCTGTAACATGCCAATGATGTTTTTTATTCTATACCCTTTTTTAATAGAACAAACACTTTCTCTACTAAATTCAACTAGCATAATTGGAATTATTCCCGTATGATATCTTTACATCAATTTAATAGGGAGCTAATATCTATGAGCATGATCCAATTTAAGCACGCAGAACTTAATGATTTACCTCGTATTATCGAAATTTACAACTCGACAATCTCTTCACGAATGGTTACCGCCGACTTAGATCCAATTACACCAGAGTCACGGCTCCCATGGTTTCATGAACACAACAAAACCAACCGCCCTCTATACGTCCTTTTACAAAACAAAATAATAGTAGGCTGGATTAGTTTTCAATCTTTTTATGGCAGACCTGCCTATCACGCAACTGCTGAGATTAGTATATATTTAGACGAAGTATGCCGAGGACAAGGTGTCGGACAACTAGCCTTAGAAAAAGCGATAAACGAATGCCCCTCGCTCGGAATTAAAAATTTGCTAGGGTTTATATTTGGTCATAACCTTCCAAGTATTCGTTTGTTTTCAAAGTTCGGATTTGAGCAATGGGCTTGTTTACCTGATGTTGCTGAACTTGACGGTGTTGAACGTGATCTGATTATCCTCGGAAAAAGAATAGATTAACCTATGGCTGGATTGGAGATATACGCTCTTATCCATCCTTCTCGCAGTTCATCAGTAAAATGACAGGCACTCTCACTCTCCGAAGATATTCTTCTTCACTAGTAAAATATTTCCGCTGAGGGGTGCATTCTTTTAAGGTGGATACCCTAAATCCGCAGTCATTGACGATACGAAAATATTCCTCTGTAGTCCGGTGATATTTAATAACATCTTTCCCCATCCATTTTTCTGTTCGATCCCCCATTTTAAAATAATCATCGACTACCCAAGAACTTCTTTTCTGCTCCCCCTCTGGATGATTAATAGAAGAAGTAAGAATTGGATGCTGTACACTAAAAATGAAGTGGCCGCCTGGTTTTATTGAACGATGTATCTGTTGGACTACTTTTTGTAAATCCTCCAGATAATGAAGTGCCAATCTAGATATAACAAGATCATAGGACTCGCTAGGAAAATCCCATTCTTCCATAGAAGCCAAGTGTATACGGCTATTTTTAGATGTTATGGTTTGTTGTGCTTTTGCGACCATATTAACGGAACCATCTACACCTTCATAAAAGCTGCACCCGCCTTCAAGAAGTTCCTTCCCAATTTCTGCATCCCCGCATCCTAAATCCAACACCTTTTTCCCCTTTACTTCACCTATTAACTGAAGCAATACGGGTTTTTCAAGGATATTATTAGGGCTCGCTTGCCTTTGTCGCCTCATTAAATAGGTACTTAAAAAATCATCATTATCATAAACAGAAGATCCTCTATACTCCATGTTATTTCCTCCTCAATAAAGCTCCCGTTATTTATTCGAGAAAAAAAACAAATGTCCTTTAATTACATAAAAATACCCCGCCATGCTTTTCGATAACGGGGAATTCTTATACTAGGTCTTCACTTAACCAAACTCTAATTACTGATAATAATTGATCAAGCTGAATTGGTTTACTGATATAGTCATTTGCACCAACAGTCAAACATTTCTCTCTTTCGTTATTCATGGCTCTAGCTGTAATAGCTATTATAGGTAGAACCTCAAATCTTTTCTGTTTTCGGATCGCCTGAATGGTTTGATAACCATCCATTTCCGGCATCA
>NZ_JAZVJO010000020.1:0-7480 GCF_059453735.1 Peribacillus sp.
TACATTATGAAAGACCCAAGGATTACATTATTAGGCAAAAATTTAATAAAATATTCAGTCAATCTTCAAAAAGGTGAAAAAGTAGTAATTGAGAATTTTGGAATACAGACAGAATTAGTTACTGCCCTCGTTCAAGAAGCGTATGCTGCAGGCGGTTTCCCTTTCGTATCATTAAAAGACCATCAGGTAGATCGTGCACTGCTTATGGGTGCTCAAGAAGAACAATATGAGATGATGGCCAACTTTGAAGCTGAAGTCATGAAAGAAATGGATGCTTATATTGGCCTTCGTGCAGGTAACAATATCAGCGAACAAGCGGATGTCCCATCCGATAAAATGGCTATTCACGGCCGCACAATCGGTAAAAAAGTCCATCGCGATATCCGTGTCCCGAAAACCAAATGGGTTGTCCTTCGCTACCCTACACAATCAATGGCTCAACTTGCGAAAATGAGTACCGAGGCCTTTGAAGACTTCTACTTTGATGTATGCAATCTAGATTACGGAAAAATGAGTGAAGCCATGGACAGCCTGGTTGAGCTAATGGATAAAACAGATAAAGTCCGAATCACAGGACCTGGAACTGATTTATCCTTCTCAATCAAAGGCATAAAAGCAATTAAATGCGCAGGAGAAATGAACATTCCAGACGGAGAAGTCTATACAGCACCCGTACGGGATTCCATTAATGGCGTTATTTCATATAACACTCCATCACCTTACCAAGGCTTTACATTTGAAAATGTAAAACTCTCGTTCAAAGATGGAAAAATTATTGATGCAAAAGCAAACAACACAGAACGCATCACAAAAATATTTGATACTGATGAAGGTGCACGTTATGTTGGGGAATTTGCTATTGGAGTCAACCCCTTCATCCAAACTCCTATGCAGGATATCCTATTTGATGAAAAGATCGACGGAAGCTTCCACTTTACACCTGGACAATGCTATGAAGAAGCATCCAATGGCAACCATTCCGATATTCATTGGGATCTAGTCAATATACAACGACCTGAATATGGCGGCGGCGAAATCTATTTTGATGATGTACTCATTCGTAAAGACGGAATTTTTGTCATTCCAGAATTAAAACAACTGAATCCAGAAAATTTGAAGTAAACAAAAAAATGACTCAAACTATTGGGTCATTTTTTTGTACTCTTATGCACAAAATACTTCAGGGTATGATGATTTCATTTTTTTAAAGTCGCTATCTTTTGATCTTCCTGCGTTGCGGATACCCTGAGGGGGTATTTCCTCTATTTGTTTGCTTCGTCAGCACTTATTCCCGTCTGAGAGGGCGTTATTCCCGTCTGGTTGAAGGTTATTCCCGTCTGGAACAGCGGTATTCCCGTCTGGGGCTAGCTTATTCCCGTCTAGGCACTAATTTCACACATAAAATACCCCTCTAGGTATATCGAATTTGGTTTTTATGAAAATGTGTCACTATCTTTTGATCTTTCTTCCCATCTCCACTTTTCTTAGAACAAAAAACCGAGCACGGATTTCTCCGGCTCGGCTGCTTTTCTTAATGAAGTTCAATTTGCTGCTCGTAAGCAACTTGGAATTTCTGAATATCTCCAGCTCCCATAAACAAAATAATGCCTGTTTCGTATTGCTTAAGAACGGACATATTTTCTTCTGTTATGAGTTCAGATCCTGGAATTTTCTTTAGTAAATCTTGAATCGAGAGTTTCCCTTGGTTCTCACGTGCTGAACCAAAGATTTCACATAGATAAACCTTGTCTGCAAGGTTTAATGCTTCTGCAAAGTCATCAAGGAACGCTTGAGTTCTTGAATAAGTATGAGGTTGGAAGACAGCTACCACTTCACGTTCCGGGTACTTTTGTCTTACTGAATCAACAGTTGCTTTAATTTCAGTTGGATGATGCGCGTAATCATCAATGATAACTTGAGATCCTGCTATCTTTTCTGAGAAACGACGTTTTACTCCACCAAATGTTGCTAAATGCTCCTTCACTGCTTCAGTATCTAAATTTTCATATTGACAAAGCGCAATGACAGCAAGAGCATTAAGAACACTATGCTTTCCAAATGTCGGAATCGTAAACGTTTCATAATACGTATTACGAACATTTACATCAAACGTTGTTCCTTGCTCGGAAGTAGAAATATTTCTTGCTTGGAAATCATTTCCTTCAGCAAAGCCATAAAAAATAACCGGAACCTTCGCTTGAATTCCTTGTAAATGTTCATCATCACCACAAGCAATGATTCCTTTGTTAACTTGAAGAGCCATCTGCTGGAATGCATCCACCACATCCTCAATATTCGCAAAGTAATCTGGATGATCAAAATCAATATTGGTCATGATTGCATAATCCGGAGAGTATGAAAGGAAATGTCTGCGGTATTCACATGCTTCGAAAACAAAGTATGCAGAATCAACGATTCCTTTTCCAGTGCCATCTCCAATTAAATAAGATGTAGGTTCTGCTCCTCCCATTACATGGGCGAGTAAGCCAGTGGTTGACGTTTTACCATGTGCACCTGTCACAGCTACACTTGTATAACGCTTCATGAAATCACCGAGGAAACGGTGATATCTAATAACTGGCAATCCTAATTCCATTGCTCGGACTATTTCGGGATGCGTATCCGGAAATGCATTTCCAGCAATGACAGTCATGTCCGGCTGAATATTTTCTTCTGTGAAAGAAAGAATTGGGATACCTGATTTTTCTAATGCTAGCTGCGTAAAGAATCTCTTTTCATAGTCGGATCCTTGAACCTGATAACCAAGATCATGCAGCACTTGGGCAAGCGCACTCATGCCTGAACCTTTGATACCAACAAAATGGTAAACGGTCATATATAGAACCTCCAACAATCGTCTATCTGTATGACAGTATATGACGTTATCTTTTATTTGCCTTTAACGAGGAAAAGTAAAAGTCCTGACCTGCGTCTGACGATACTGTCAGATTTCAATTTGGACAACCAAATCTCCTGATTAAACACACTTTTTTAATGTAAATGGGTATTACTTAAATTCAGTCAACGAAAATTATTATAGCACTTTTTCATCAAATCAACCATCTTAGAAAGATTTCATTTGCTTACTCTATCTTTGTGCCTAGATACAACTGTTTTAATGGGTAAAAACTAGTTACTAAGGATTATCACACAAGACTCTTGTCCTGAAGGAATTCTAATTCTTCCTCTGTTATTAATACATCTCTTGGCTTGCTTCCTCTAGATTCTGAAACAATTCCTTGACGCTCCATCATCTCAATTAACCGTGCCGCCCGATTATAGCCGACATGGAATCGTCTTTGCAGACTTGAAGCAGAGGCCGCACTTTGAGCAATGACAAATTCGCATGCCTCAAAAAATAAATCATCACTTTCCTCTGTAGCCTGAACTTTGTTAAGTAAATCTTCTTGTTCAAATAAGTAATTTGGCTGTTGCTCATTTCTTACATGTTGTACAACAGAGTCAATTTCATCATCATTCACAAATGTTCCTTGAAGGCGTACCGTTTTTGATGAACCATTCTCAGCAAAAAGCATATCCCCTTTGCCTAAGAGTTTTTCAGCTCCACCACTGTCAATAATTGTCCGAGAATCCACCTGAGATGAGACCGAAAAAGCAATTCTAGTTGGAATATTAGCCTTTATCAACCCGGTAATGACATCCACAGAAGGACGCTGTGTGGCGACAATCAAATGGATTCCGCATGCTCTGGCCTTTTGAGCTATCCGGCAAATGGCTTCTTCTACATCAGCAGGAGAAACCATCATTAAATCAGCTAATTCATCAATTATGATTAAAATGTAAGGGAGTTTATTTGCATATTGTCCGGCTGCTTCCGCATTCTGGTTATAGCGGCCAATATCACGAGCACCAGCGTGAACAAATAATTCATACCGACGTTCCATTTCATCGACAGCCCATTTAAGTGCAGCAGTTGCGGCTTTTACATCTGTAATAACAGGACTGACGAGATGAGGAATTTTGTTATACGGAGCCAGTTCCACCATTTTAGGGTCAATCAGCAATAATTTAAGTTCCTGTGGAGTTGCTTTATATAATAAGCTCACGAGCATTGAATTGATGCAAACACTTTTTCCTGATCCCGTTGCACCCGCAATAAGACCATGAGGCATCTTTTTCAAGTCGGTAACCACCGGCTGCCCAGAAATATCTAGGCCTAAAGCCACTGTTAATGGCGAGTCATTGGATGTAAATGGCTCACTTTCCAGCACTTCACGTAAAAACACGGGTTTACTCTTTCGATTTGGAATTTCTATACCAATCGTATGTTTCCCGGGAATGGGAGCTTCCATTCTCAAATCTTCTGCTGCAAGACTAAGTTTGATATCATCCATTAAATTAGTGACTTTATTGACTTTAACTCCTGGCTCCGGCTGTACCTCAAAGCGTGTAACGGCTGGTCCCTGTGTAACATTTACCACTCGGGCACGCACATTAAAATTCTTAAGCGTACCATCTAGAATGGCTTTCTGCTCCTCGACCCAAATTCGATCATTTTCTAGAGGAGCTGCGGGTGTTAATAACTCACCACTAGGGAATACATAGTAGGGATTTTCCGTTTCCAACTGTACCTCTGTTTGAATAATTGACGATTCAAGCGGTTGATCACTTTCGTTTACATCATCGAGATTCACCATCGTAGGAGTTGCCGTAATTTCTTCTTGTTTATTTACGATTGCAGCTGTTTCTGTATTTTCATCTTCCGGTTCTTCTATGGACAATACTTCCTCAACGCTGCTTGCCGCTTCTTCCTCAGGCACAGTATAAGTAGTATGGTTAGTCTCTACTTTTTCCTCTGGTTTAACCGTTTCATCCGTTAGAAGACTTTTTTTTTGAGCCTTTGGTACAAAAGATGAGATTTTTTCTTTATCATTTTTTAACATCATCACATTAAAAGGGATATGTTTTTTTACCGTTTTAGTCGCATCGCCCTCAATTTGAGGTGTCTCAACTTCAACTTCTTCCCTATCATTCATTTCAGCAGATTCTTCTGTTTGTATTTCACTTTCTTCTATTCCAAAAGATTCCGGCTCTATTTCGATGGCTTCTTCCTTTAGTACGACCTCAATTGGCTCAGGTTTGTTACCCGTTTCTTGATAATAGGCCGGCTCTAAAATACCTGCCGCTACTTCTGCATTGGCGCTTTCACTTATTTCTAAGCGTTCAATCAGTCCTTCCTTCTCCTGCTCGTTAGGATCGGTGCTGGATTCAGGCTCTATTAAACTATCTTCCTTCCGATAGATAGCTGGTATATCCAGCGGCAGTGATTCAGGTAATGGAATAGCCGATTTAACAGTTTTTAATTCATATTCAATGATTTCTTCTGTGTGACTAACAACCCTATTCGGACGCTGAAAACCATAAACAGCAGAAGGAATTTCCGTTGGACGGAAAGGTTTTTTCGAAGGCATAATTTTATTTGTTGCTTCTTCTTTTTTTGGATTGATTTTGGCGGCTGCTGGCTTATTGGCATTACTATTCTTCCCAGAAGCACGCCGCTCTGGTTTACCTGGTTTTACAGGTTCTTTCGTTCGAACCCGCCTTGGTCTTGATTCTTTCTCGGCATGATCAGGGATAACAGGAAATTTGAATTGTCCCTTAGGATACTGAAATAAAATTTTGGTATCTGGATCTCTAGTCGTATTATGTGATTGGAATAACTGCTGTTCCTTCTTTTTCTTTTCCTTCTCTTGCTCTATACTCCAATTTTGTGCTGATTTATGCTTTGAAAAATCTAAATCGACTAATTCTTTTGGTTCAAGTGGCTCATCTATAATAATCTCTTCAATTTCAATAATTTCTTCTTCCGTTTGAAACCATTTTTTAAACGTATTTAACCATTTCATTACAATCACTCTTTCCGCTTACATGTAGTCAATGTTCATTTTAACAGGATTCCAGATAATTTGGAGTAAATATCCGTGATTAGGAAAAATAAAGAAGAACTTACTTTAAATAAGTCCTCTTCTATAGAACCCTCTTTGTTTACTTTTTAAACATTAAATTTTATATCAACATAGTTTTTATCGGTTAAGGACGATAAACATTAAAGTTTCACCACCCTATCATCATAATCCTTTCTATCGTAAATCTATATTAATAAAATATTTTATTTGCATTACAAGTAGTTTCAGCTATTACATTCAGTCATAATAACCAAAAAAAGAGTCTATAAAAGGTAAGAAAAAAAGTTTAAAACATCTGAGCATTTTTACTAACCTTTTTCTTTTCATACACTCGTTAAATCATTTCCTAAAATAATTTAATCATGGGTATAAATCAACGAGGTACTATTTGACCTTCCTGGAATGTCTAATTTTTATAAACAGGAACAAAGGTATTTTTATTTTAATACATAATATAACAGTTAGTAACTAATCTATTTTGATTGGGGGCTTATATGGGAAAGAAATGTTTGATCGCCATCTTATTTTTCTTTTTAGCCGGATGCACTAAAATAACAAATTCAGAAAATGAAATTCATGATGCGGCTACACCTAAAGTTTTACCAATCTTCGATGAACTGGAAGATGGTTTAGAAACCTATCATTACTTATTAGATACTATGGAGAGAGGAAATCATGAATTATTTGATAAGGATTTAATTATCGATTTTAATACTGAGGATATAACAATTGAACGAGGTAACGTTGTAGTAACAAAAAATCAAGAAGTAGACTTACTTATTACTCGTGTAATTGGCCTTCCTGGAGAACGTGTAAAAGTTGAAAAAGGTCAAATATATATTAACGATAAAAAACTTAGTGCCTTTTATGGAAAAGCACATAGATTAGGAATGAATAAAAAAGAATACTTTACTTTTGTAGAAAATAATAAAGAGCATATGGAACAAACCAATATGGAGGAAATATTTGATTTAGAAATTGAGAGCATGTCCTTAAATAACCATGAATATTTTTTAATTGGGGACGATTGGTTTAGAAGTGTCTATCAAAAAGCAGAAATAGGCGAGATAACCGGAATTGTAAAAGGGATATATGAATAGTGAAACAGAAAAGGCTGCCAAATGGGCAACCTTCAGTTTGTCGACAAAAGAGGTCAGGAATGTTTCATTCCGGACCTCTTTAAGTTTTGAACACTTTTCATGGAGGTTTTCTGGCTTATAAAGACTGTTCATGGCATCTTTCTAGGGAGGCCTACTTCCAAATACAGATCATCCTTGACTAGATCATAAATGAAAGAAAAATCCAGGGCTTCTTCCATTTTGCGGACCAGTTGGTACTCGGGAACAAGCTGGTCTAATGAGACCATTTCAAGCTGACCACGTTGAATAAAATGGGTTTTCGAAAGGATCCTTATCATCTCTAAATGAATATAAGTCTATTTAAAAAAAGAACGAATTTGACTTTTGAGATTGCATTTAGAAAGGCAGTTGATGGGAGTGTTGGCGTGAAGACTCCTGCGGGAATAGCAGGACAGGTGAGACCCCGCAGGAGCG
>NZ_JAZVJO010000021.1:0-3407 GCF_059453735.1 Peribacillus sp.
TAGAAAAACAAGCTCAGAAATGGCGAAAGCCAGCCTGAGCTTGTTTTTCTATATGAATGAGGGGGGTATATGGTTAATCTATTCAACATAAAACGATTTATTCTTATTTGAACCTTTAATTCAGCCACTCGATACCCCCTACCGTATCCTTCCTTTTAAAATGACTCTATTTCTTAATCCTGTCGGGAATCTCGGGGGGATTTTGATTGAATTGCAGCAGGAAAATGTGATACCCCCGTCTACGAGTGGTTAGACAGCTTATCCCATCACTGCTTAGTAAAGCATAGGAGAAGTCAGCTGCTGATCAATCATTAACTGATCCAGACTTTTAAACACGTATCCTTGTTTTTTCAAATCGGTAATAATGGAGTCTAAGGCTTCGGCATTATCTTTAGAGACGGTATGCAAAAGCATGATGGCCCCCGGATGAATCTGCTTCATCACTTCATTATATGCATACTTAGCACCTCGTTGTTGATCAACAACCCAATCCCTGTAAGCAAGTGACCAAAATACATGGGTATAGCCTTCTTCCTTTGCTACCGCCATCGTTCGTTCATTAAATACGCCGCGCGGTGGACGAAGGTAGTTCATTGTTTTCTGTCCGGTTAATTTTTCTGTTTCTTCTTTCACCCGTCTTAACTCTTGGCGGATTACTTCATCTGACGAACGGCTCATATCTGGATGTGTCCACGAATGATTACCAACAATATGGTTTTCTTTTACCATTCTGACAACCAACTCAGGAGCTGTTTTTAAGTAATGACCTGTGATAAAAAACGCTGCGGGAACATGCTGACGCCGCAGTACATTTAAGATATCTCCTGTATATCCATTTTCATAGCCATTATCAAACGTTAAATAAATCTCCTTTTTCCCAGGATCTCCTTTATAAATAGCAGCGGATTTTTTGATCATGTTTTCAAACTTTGTACCAGCATCGGCCGGCTGTCCATTTTTTCCTTTATTAAAGCCCCATCCATACGAATCGGCAACTGCATTTACAGTAACTGGCAGACACAAACAGATGGCCAGTGTCAAAATGCTGATTTTCTTCAATAGCTTGTTCCTCCCGATTTCTTTTTTCTCTTATTGTTTGAAAAAGGGAGAATCCTATACATTTTCATGATACATAAAAACCATTCCTCAGTAGAGAAATGGCTGAATGAAAATTATAATGGATGGTTCGTTCTATTTATTAAAGCTCTAATACCCCGCCAAATAAGGACAAAAGCAAACACTATAACCACTACGACACCGAGTGTAGTCAACACAACCTCGATGCTGGCAAAAATTGTTCCAGCTAAAGCAAGCCTAATTAAGGCAAAACCAGCTAACATAGCCGCAAAGAACACTACTGTAAGCGAATCCATAGGTATCCCTCCTTTCTCTTCACTATATGTTTAATTTAGAATCTGCGCTTCAATAAAAGTAAAAGTCTAGAAATAATTTGGATCGTCTGCATATACCTCTATATAGGGGGGATTTTATTGGCGCAGTTTTTGCTTGTTACGATTGGATTTATTATATGTCTCGGTTTACTGGGAAGTGTTTTTTTCTTTGCATTAAGATCTGGACTCGATCGCAGTGATTCATCACGCATCGATCCTTTTCCTAATATTGAAAGTAAAGAAGTGTATGAAAAAAAAGAAGAGTAGAAAAGAAACGCCAGCACATCTCGCTTTAGACTGTAGACAAACTCGTGATCTTTAAAATCGAGATGTTGATTTCCATTCCATGCGCTTCGCTTTCCGCGGGCGGGCGGTGAGCCACATCAATGCTTACGCTCCTGCGGGGTCTCACCTATCCCGCTGTTCCCGCAGGAGTCTTCACGCCTGAAACGAAAATCAACTGAATTTCTAAACTTAAGAGTAAAAGGCCTATTTATAAATAAAATAGAATTTTGAAGTGATAAGGAGTATTTTCGAAATGGTCACACTAGACCAGCTTGTTCCAGCAGGCCTATTTGGTCCGAATAATGCAAAAGAGGTTTGGAATGAAACCATTCCGAACCTCTTTTTTCTACAAACTGAAGCGCCAACACATGGCGCTTCTTTCATTTAATTAAAGACAGGTTCTTTAAATTGAGACAGCTTTTCGAGTGATGACTGATCGACATCACGATGCAAACTATTCCCATGCGAATCCATCGTAACAACTGCCGTAAAACCTTCTACATTTAAATGCCACATGGCTTCCGGGATACCGAATTGCATGAGATCAACACCATCAACCGACTTGATACAGTCTGCATAATACTGAGCGGCACCGCCAATTGCGTTTAGATACACGCCGCCATGTTCTTCTAAAGCAGCAAGTGTTTTTGGTCCCATACCGCCTTTACCAATTACAGCGCGTATTCCGAAACGCTTCATAATATCTCCTTGATATGGTTCTTCACGAATACTCGTTGTCGGACCAGCTGCTTTAACATGCCACTTACCTTCATTATCCTTAAGCATAACCGGACCGCAGTGATAAATGATTTGGCCATCTAAATCAACAGGTGCTTCATTTGTAGAAAGATATTTATGAATGGCATCACGGCCTGTGTACATTCGACCGCTAATATGAACCACATCGCCAACTTTTAATTCACGGATTTTCTCTTCTGTAATAGGTGCTTGAAGTACGATTTCACGGCCTGTATCAGCAGGCTTTTCAGATGTTGCAGCCATTTCTAGTCCCGCACTTTCAAGTTCTTTTTCAGCAGCAAAATCAATAGTTTCTCCTTCTTGATAAAGCCAGTCATTAATAGCCCCTGTTTCTGCATGAACCTCTACGCCCAAACGACGGAAAGCCCAGCAATTATACGCAACAGATACAAAGAAACTAGCTGGAATACGATGCATAACGCCGATTTTACAACCTAGCAGCGTAGTTTCGCCGCCAAAGCCCATCGTGCCAATCCCTAATTCATTTGCTTTTTCTACTATGTATTCTTCTAATTTACGTAGATCTTCGTGTGGGTTTACATCTTCTGAGTTTCTGAATAGCTGCTGTTTAGCAAGATCATAACCAGCCGATCGGTCGCCGCCAATTCCTACTCCAATAAATCCAGCACTACAGCCCTGGCCCTGCGCCTGATACACAGAATGAAGGATACATTTACGAATCCCATCTAAATCACGGCCAGCACGTCCTAGTCCTTCTAATTCACAAGGTAGACTGTATTGGATATTTTTATTTTCACAGCCGCCGCCTTTTAAAATAAGACGGACATCTATATAATCTTTTTCCCATTGCTCAAACTTCATCACCGGTAAGCCAAGTCCTAAATTATCACCGCTGTTTTCTCCAGTTAATGAATCAACAGCATTCGGGCGCAGCTTCCCAGCCTTCGTTGCTAAAATAAGTGCGTTTTTAATTGCTTGTTTTATTTCCAGCTGATTTACTCCAACCGGCGT
>NZ_JAZVJO010000022.1:0-2205 GCF_059453735.1 Peribacillus sp.
ATTTTTGCGGGGGCTATTAATATGGCCATGCTTATTGTATCAGCAGCGCTTTTTTTAAGGAAGATATGGTTACAGATGATCTAAGTGTTGCTTATGAAATGTTTGGCGTCTATTTAGGCCCAGCTGCGGTATTGCCTTCGCTTTAGTTCTGCTTATTATCTTCACAAGTAATCAGTCACTGAAAGGGGAGTCTAGTTAATCGAAAGCTGACGACAATACTTACTTGGATTATTGTGGGGATTGTGATCGTGCTGAATGAATTCTTGTTACCTAAAACATTCATGCAGAGAATGAAGCGAAAATTACTAAAGATTAACTAGTAAATATAATTGACAATATTCTGAATAATAAGTATGATTAATCCACATCGAGTAAGTACGCTTTACAATTGAATAATAAAATTCTTATCAAGAGAGATGGAGGAACTGGTCCTGTGAAGTCTCGGCAAAAGGCTCTTTATGAGTACTGTGCCAATTCCAGCGAACTTAAAAATGGTTCGAGAGATAAGAAGAGACCCTGTAGTCATTTATGTACAAAACTCTTCTTATCTATTGGTAAGAAGAGTTTTTTGTTTTTAGTCCAAATAAAAGGAGACATAAACAATGACAAAAAAAGAAGAGACGACATTAAATTTTGACACAATCGCTTTACATGGCGGCCAAGTAATGGATTCAGTAACACGTTCAAGGGCTGTACCATTATATCAGACAACGTCTTATGGTTTTGAGGATACAGAGCATGCGGCCTCGCTTTTCAAAATGGAGAAGGAGGGCTACATCTATTCACGTAATGCCAACCCGACAAATGCAGTACTGGAAAAACGACTTGCCCAGCTTGAAGGGGGAAACGGAGCCTTTGCCGTATCCTCGGGGCAGGCGGCTATTTCTATAGCATTGTTAACACTTGCTAAGGCAGGTGATGAAATCGTAGCTACCAATGCGCTGTATGGGGGTACATATAACTTATTTTCGGTGACCTTTCCACGCTTTGGTGTGAAGGTGCGATTTGTTGATGGAAGAGATCCAGCTGCTGTTGCCTCAGCCATTACGGATAAAACAAAAGCTGTATTCACTGAAACGATTGGCAATCCGGGACTTCAAATTGCTGATTTAAAGGTACTTTCAGAAATTGCTCATGAACAGGGCATTCCGCTGGTCGTTGACAGTACATTTACCACACCATACCTTCAAAAACCGCTTGATTTCGGGGCAGATATCGTTGTTCATTCGATTACGAAGTTTGTCGGCGGTCATGGGACTTCAATTGGGGGAGCCATCATTGATTCTGGAAAGTTCCCATGGGATAACGGTAAGTATCCTGAATTTACAGTGAAAAAGCCAAGCCTTAATAATCGTTCGTATCTTGATGTAGGCGGTTCGAATGCATTGATTGTAAAGGCACGTTTTGAGTTGGGGCATGATTTGGGAGCTTCGCTTTCGCCATTCAACGGCTGGTTATTCATTCAGGGACTCGAGTCATTATCACTCAGAGTTCGTCAGCATGTGAGCAATGCGGAAAAAGTGGCTGCTTTTCTGGCTGCCAATGAGCATGTAGCATGGGTTAATTATCCGACCTTAAAAGACAATCCACAATACGAGCTTGCTAAAACCTACCTGCCAAAGGGAGCGGGTTCCATTTTCACTTTCGGAATAAAGGGAGGACTAGAAGCAGGGAAGAGGTTCATCAATTCAGTTAACCTGCTTTCACATGTTGCGAATGTGGGTGATTCCAAGACATTGGTCATCCATCCGGCGAGTACAACTCATTCGAGGCTGCTTCCAGAAGAACAAGTTGAAGCGGGGGTTACACCGGAACAAATCAGACTGTCCATTGGTCTTGAGGATATTGAGGATATTATAAATGATATTGACCAAGCACTTGAAGCAGCCGTTAAATATAGTGAAGCGGGTAAGAGTTGAAGGAGATAACGTAATGTTGCTTTCCTTCTCGGCTACATTAGTGGATTATGTTGACCTGATCGTATTTATACCCCAGGAACGATGAGTATTATAAGAGGTCAATACTGCGTAAATATTCAAAAAATATGTCCAACAGTAAATAACCCCTGACACCAGGGGTTATTTTTCATTCGTCTCGTTTAGAAAGACAATAATCACATTCCATTAGGTAGGACTCCACCTGTTCATTGATATGAGTTCCGCATTCGGGGCATTGTTTGGACGGTAGATTTCTGAAAAATTCTTT
>NZ_JAZVJO010000023.1:0-2180 GCF_059453735.1 Peribacillus sp.
CCTGTCCCGCTGTTCCCGCAGGAGTCTTCACGCCTTTCACTTCAATCAACAGTCTTTCTAAATTTAATTTGATTATAGTCCGCTCAAATGGAAACACGTGCTAACCTATAGCAGATTTAGGAGGTTAGTTGTCTTGATCAGCAGGGAAATTCCTTGAAATGTGTTAAAAATGACAAAAGAGGTACGGAATGAACCATTCCGCACCTCCTTTATTTTATAATTTTGGTTGTTTAATTTTTGGAAGAATCTTATGAAGCGGAACTTTTTTCTCCGTGTTCCAAGTTGATTCATCGTTTGGATCATACTTTTCAAGGAAAGTGATAACTTCTTTAGTAATCGGCGTTGGAGTGGATGCTCCAGATGTTACGCCGACCGTCTCAGCTCCTTCAAGCCATTCCAAGTTCAATTCGGAAATATCAGCAATTCGATATGCACGTGTATGAGCAATTTCCTCTGAAACTTGAGCAAGGCGGTTCGAGTTATTGCTCTTCGGGTCACCGACTACGATCAGTACATCTGTTTCACCAGCCTGTTTCGCAACTGCCTCTTGGCGTATTTGAGTGGCCATGCAGATTTCTTTATGAACTTCTACATGTGGATATTTTTCCTCGACGGTTTTCATCAATTCAATAACATCCCACTGGCTCATCGTGGTTTGATTGGTCACGATAATTTTGTCATCTGCTGATAATGTTAAATTGCGGACGTCTTCAGCATTTTCAACAAGATGGACGATGTCTGGTGCTACACCAATGGCTCCCTCAGGCTCTGGGTGGCCTTTCTTACCAATATAAATGATTTGATAACCCTCAGCTTGCTTTTCTGTAATCAGGTCATGAGTGGCTGTTACATCAGGACAGGTAGCATCAATGGATACAAGCCCTTTTTCATCAGCTAATTTCCGTATTTCTGGAGATACGCCATGTGCTGTGAAGATAACGGTACCGCTATCGACTTTTTCAAGTATTTCTCTGCGGTTGCTGCCATCTAATGTAATGATACCGTCCTCTTCAAAAGCATCTGTTACATGCTTGTTATGCACAATCATGCCGAGAATAAAAATGGGACGTGGTAATGTCTTATCTAAAGCCGCGTTTCGAGCGATTACCATGGCATCAACCACTCCATAGCAATACCCGCGCGGGGATATTTTCGTAACCTTCAAACTGTTTCCTCCTTCAAGGGACAAAGAATTCTCCATGCCTGTTCTATTCTATTATATAAGAGGTCCTCGAATATTACAAAGATGAATCCTGCTTGAGACCCGAAATCCATTCTAGCTACTTTGGACAAAATAAAAAGAATGCAGGCATCCTGCATTCTGAATGAATTAGACATATAACTTAGGAGAAGAGGATCCCTGTTTTTTTCGTGTTTTCTTTCTAGGGACTTCATCTGATTCTACATCCGCATCGACTACAGCTTTTTCTGAAACGACTTTTTCTTTAGGTGCTTCTTTTTCAGAATCATCGCCGCTTGATTTCATGGCCTGATAGAGTTTCCACATGGATGGGATGTTTTTTACCATTGGTCCATATTGTTGAACCATTGGCCCTATTTGTTCGGCTGCCTGAAGGACTCGTTGTGTATTGTTAATCACGGTCGAGAGAGTTCCTCCTTCTAGCAGCCCTGCAGCTGTTCCAACAGCGGCGCCGCTTCTTTCTGCCTGCTGTATAGAGCCCGGTGGTGCGAAGGGATTGATTGGTGCTTGGCCTTGCTTATTTCTCCCAAGGATTCTTGAAAGTAATCCACCTTGGGCAGGTTCAGGGGCTGGAGGGCTTTGGTTTCTTCTTTGCCCAAATAAACCGCCCCTGTTTGTATTTTGAATCATTGGTTGTCTATTCTGATTTGGCGGTCCAAAGGGAGCCCCGTAAAATCCTTGCTGTCGAGGCCGCCCCATTTGAGGCCCTTGAAAACCCATATTTCCTTGTCGCTGGTTTCTTCCTGGAGGCATACTTTCACTCCTTTCCATCAATCTGTAGGGAAAAGAAATATCTTCTCTCTACAGATTATGCAGATCTGAAGAAAGTGTTAGCAGCCTGACTCATTATCCTGCTAACAAAAATGACCTGTTGTGAACCGGAGTGAAAAACGGTAAAATGGTAAGGGTACATTAAAATGGCAAACGTGTGGACAATTGGTTTGCGTTAATGTTCCATCATTTATTATACTAATAGGAC
>NZ_JAZVJO010000024.1:0-3624 GCF_059453735.1 Peribacillus sp.
TGGAAGAGGGAAACTTATTTCTACTCTTTAGCCGGTTGACCTCACCGCAGTCAGGCATTTTTCATAGTTGGGAAGAAGGAGAGTTAAAGCAGCTTCCGCTTGCTCAGTGCCGTGTCCAAGTAGTTGATCCGTTGTCGGAAGGGTTCGCTAAACTGCTGCCGGATATCATTTGTTCGGATTTGACGCATAAGGAAGCACGAAGAGAAGCGGGACTTTCGGGAATTGAAAGGTATTCGGCAGAGATCATCAAGCAGCTCAAACCAACCTTATCGTCTGAAGAATTTCTAGGGATTGGTACAGGAGAAACATTTGCTGAGTGTATTTGCCGAGGTCTTCAAAAATGGTTGAATGTTGAGTTTACTAAGCATGCATATAGTCAAGAGAATACAGCAGATAACGTCGTGTTGGACACGGTAGAAGATGAACGCTGTCGCTATTACTTACAGGCGCTGACGACAATAGCAGGCATACCAAAGATTGCATGTGGTAAGAATGTATCTGGTTTCCCAGTAATCTGGGTCAATACGGACGATAGTTGGTATGGAAGTATAGGGGTAACCCTGACCTTTGCTTTGCGAAATGCGTTACAACAGGCCTTGATGAACTACCAAAATAACACTAATCAGAAGGAAGGATTTGTCATTGTAGAAGAAAAGGAACCGCAAACGTTGATGATACCGGTATGTGATAGGGATTCCCAATATGAGGATTTACAGAATGCTAAAGAAATTTTAGTACAGAACCATAAACAGTTAGACATCCTTGAACTTGAGTGGGAGTTAGTTAAAACAGAATTGGCTGGGGTATTGGGCGTAACGGTACGAGAGGAGGAATTCGGGTGAAAACGGTTTTGGTAATCGGGGAAGGCGTTCTAACGGATTATGTATACAAAGACCTGTCCAGCCAATTCCAAGTTATTCGCCGAAGTGATTTCGAAACATACGTACCTGAAAAAGCAGAATTGGCTCTGGTACTCGATGATGGCTGGAACCCCTCCATTCATCAACAAGCTGAAAAAATACTAGGGGAAATGGAGATTCCTTGGCTTAGGGGGTTTACCGCATTTGGCGAGGGAATAATCGGTCCATTGGTTCGTCCATCTATTCCAGGGTGTTCTCAGTGTGCGGACCTTAGGTATCTTATGGCGGGGCGCGATCGGAAAGAAATGTGGGAACTGCGGCAGCAGCAACTACAAGGTAATCCAGGAAAAGACGGGAGGGGTGCTTCTAATACGGGGTTGTTACAAACAGCCCTTATAATCGAAGCTGAGGTTCAACGGATAATGACAGGTATTCAGGCTAAATCAGAGGGACGTGTTGCTTTAATAAATTTAAAAAACTTGAATGCTTCATGGCATTCGTTTCTTCCTGATCCTGTGTGTCCAGTTTGTAGCCAACTAGCTGAAGATTCCTCCTTCCGGGCTCGAATTTTGTTGCAACCAAGTCCAAAGATTCCCGATAGTTATCGGAGCCGATCAATAAAAGAATTGAGTAAGTTTCTTGCTTCAGACTATTTGGATCAACGAATGGGTTTCTTGAATAATAAAATGATAGATTTGATCCCTCCGTTTGCTGATGCAAGTGTTAATTTACCTTTGTTCAATGGAGATGAGGGAGCAGCCGGACGAACAAATTCATATGCCATCAGCGAGATGACCGCCATTTTAGAGGGATTGGAACGATATTGTGGGATAGAGCCCCGCGGCAAGACGACGATGATTCGGGATAGCTATCGGAATGTGAAGGATTATGCACTTGAACCTAAGAAAATTGGTGTTCATTCAATTGAACAGTATGAACAGCCTGATTTTCCTTTCAAACCGTTTGATCCTAATGCACCGATTAATTGGGTATGGGGCTATTCGTTTTTACAAGAACGGTCTATTTTAATTCCGGAATTGCTTGCCTATTATAGCTTAGGCTGCGGGGAGGGGTTTGTGTATGAAACGTCAAATGGCTGTGCTTTAGGTGGAAGCTTGGAGGAGGCCATTTTATACGGCATATTTGAAGTTGTGGAACGGGACTCCTTTCTATTGACTTGGTATGCAGAACTGCCGCTTCCACGTTTGGATCCTTATTCTGCGGAGGATGAAGAATTACGATTAATGATTGACCGGGCTCGTGCCGCTGGGGGATATGATATCTTTTTGTATAACGCAACCATGGAACACGGAATTCCAAGTGTATGGGCATTAGCAAAAAATAGAAAGAAAAAAGGGCTGAATATTATCTGTGCGGCCGGAGCTCACCTCGATCCGATACGGGCAGCGAAAAGTGCCGTGCACGAGTTGGCAGGGATGATGCTGACACTTGATGAGAAATTTGAGGGAAATCAAATGAAGTGGGAGAAGATGTTTCAAGATTCCTCACAGGTTCAGCAGATGGATGATCATGGGATGCTGTTTGGTTTAAAGAGAACAGAAGAGCGATTACACTTTTTGCTGGATGAAAGTCGACCACTGCGGACATTTGCTGAAGAGTTTACGAACATCGTAAATCACTCGGATTTGACGGATGATTTAGGTGATATTCTTCAACGTTTTCGTCAGTTGAACTTGGATGTGGTGGTGGTGAACCAAACCACCCCGGAATTAAAACGGAATGACTTACATTGTGTGAAGGTACTGGTTCCTGGCATGCTTCCGATGACATTCGGTCACCATCTCACCCGCGTTGCAGGGCTTGAAAGAGTATTACAGGTGCCAATGGAGCTCGGCTATGTGAATCAAGCTCTAAAGTTAGATCAACTAAACCCGCATCCGCATCCATTTCCATAAAGGAGCTTGGGGGAACAGACATGCATCTAGATGAATTTCTATATAATTTGCAATTCGACACAGAGAAAGTCAGACCACCGGACTGGGATGTAGATTGGGAGGACGCACCGTTACCCTATAAACTTTACCGTGATTTGCCTGTCTTTCCCCTTTCTATAGAAGTACCCTTGACGCTTGAAGGGGAGCCGCCGCTTTCTCAACCTGATATCCGCTCTTTCGGACATTTTCTTTGGTATGTATTCGGGCTTTCTCAGATCAGTCAGTTTGAGCAAGAGAAAGAAATTGTGCAATCTTTTAGGCGGTTTGCTCCTTCTGGCGGTGCTTTGTACCCAAATGAACTATACGTTTATCTTAAGCTTGAGTCCGTTCCGGAGGGTGTCTACCATTATGATGCAGCCCACCATCAATTAATTTTGTTACGGGAAGGAAATTTTGATTCGTATTTAGCTGAAGCTCTTGGGAATCGATGTGAGATGAATGACTGTTTTGGTACTGTGTTTCTCTCAACCATGTTTTGGAAAAATTTTTATAAATACAATAACTTTTCATACCGTTTGCAAGGTTTAGATGCAGGCGTACTGATGGGACAGCTGCTAGAGATGGCAAAACGATTTGGCTTCGCAGCAGGTGTTTACTTCCAATTCCTCGATAAGGCGATTAATCATTTGCTTGGTTTATTTGAGTTAGAAGAAAGCACATATGCGGTGATTCCTTTATCCACCAGCCCTATCGCCTATTCAGATTCTGCAGATGAAGTTTCAGCGAATGAATTGTACCGAGAACTCCCAGCCATTCACGCTCGTCATTACATGCGGTCTAAGAGAGTAAAACCGTACCCGTTATTGAAT
>NZ_JAZVJO010000025.1:0-3307 GCF_059453735.1 Peribacillus sp.
TTAGCATTCCACAGGTCCAAATCAAATGGGTCTCCAAAACTCCCTCTTTGTACTGCACCAGATGTTTCTGGAGGTTCTTGGTTTTGAATAGCAGGACTTAACAAAGCGGTACCTGAAAAGAGTTCTGGATAAACCAAAGAATACCTTAGCGCGCCGTACCCGCCCATAGAGTATCCCGTAAGAAATCTTCCTGAACGATTTGCGATTGTATGGTATTTTTTATCTATAGTTGGAATGAGATCTTTGATAACAGCTGATTCATAGCGACCATATTTCTCTGAGTCCACCCAATAGCTGTTACCGGTTGAAGGAACGATCGCAATGACTGGTTCTATTGTCTTTTTTTGAATCATCTTATCTAGCGTTTTCCAAAAATCATCATAGCTGTTTTCATTGCCATTGCTTCCATGAAGTAAATAGATGACCGGGTAGGCTTTTTTACGGCTTTTGTTATAGTCTTTTGGAAGATAGACTTTATAAGTAAGCTGATTATTATTACGAGTAGAATCATGAGTAAGTTGATACGAAGTTAAGTTATTCACCACGGTTTTACTTTTTCCATACTGTTTTGCATGGACGGTAAAATCAGAAGTAAAGATGGCAGAAATGATGATCATGACAATCATAAAAGCAAACCCAATTTTTTTACTCAAATTTGGCAACTCCTTTTTCGTTTCTAAGAAATGAGGCAGAGATTACTCCGCCTCATTTATAACCTTACCCTACTTCTTTAATTTTGAATGAAGAAATTACCGCTTCTCCTTTTTCAAGACAGCCAAATCCGAACATCCCTTTCGAGAACCTTGAATCATTGTACTCAATTAGTTTCTCGTCATCGATAAAAAAGCAGATTTTATTCTCATGGTATTCGACCTTAAAAACATAGGCTTGATGATGCTTCCATTCAAACGGAACGGTAATTAAACGGTCATAACCAAAGTCCTTTTTTATAAGTGAAACTTGGTTGCTTCCATCAAATCCGATTAAATATTGACGCTGGATTCCCTCAGCTCTAAAAATTAGTTTATGACTTACCCCCACGATTGGCGTAATTACGGCTTCAATAACTGCATCTTTTGTATAGTAATTACCTGTATAACTGGAGCAGTCTTCAGAAGCTGAATATTTCATCGTCTGTCCGTCTAATTTCCAGTTTCCCTTGTTATGGGCAAATGGAGTCAAGGAACCAAATTCCTCGAATTGCTTCGCAAAAGCAATCGAATAGTCTACCTGACCTCTTATATGAAAGTTATCCACATAAAGGGCCCCTATCGCTCGACACGTAAGACTAGACGGACTTTCAATTCTATATCCCACTTCATCAATTAACGACCCATTTGTGGCTGGAATTTGAAAATCAACGTGATTCCATGTTTGATTATTTAGTTCACATTTGGTTAGATACAAGCATTCTTGATTATCCGTCATCCGTATATAAGGGGTAACAATAAGTCCTGCACCTTGCCATTGATCTAAGAAAAAATCTACGGAAACCGTTTGACCTGAATAGGCTTTAGGTGCAAATGTCGGTTTATATTTTTCATCATTGAAGTCCTGTCTGCGATAAAAAGGTTTATAAAATACCTTACTCACATCCCCTTCAACCATTCTGTCAAAAATTACTTCTAAGGATCCTTCGCCAACATGTTTATTATGACGAAGAAACGCTTTGAAGGGATTATCTGTTTTAAACCCATGCGTCGAACCTGGTAAGTGAAAATTAAAGAAGACATCCCCCTGTTTAATCGATTCTACTACTTCTTCTGGAGGTTCAAGTCCTGCCATGTGGTAACCCAGCAAAGCCAATTCCTGTGTAAAGGTCGGCAAATCAACAATATTTAAATAACCTGAAACACTTGAAGCAACAATCGAATCATTAATAGGTTTCCGATAATGCTCCGGAATTCCTTCAAGGCCGGCTAGGACTCCTGTTATGGTTCCAACGGTTCCTGCATTGCAATCGGTATCCCACCCGCACATTACTGCTATTTCTATGGTCTTTGAAAAATCTCCTTCTCCATATAGGAGCGCTAACACACATACCGCCGCATTCGGGATAATATGACAGATTCCAGGGTATTTATCATACCCCCAGAACTCTTCTAAATATAGACGGCATATCCGAAAATTAGCCGGGTTTTTCTGGTGAAAGTTGATGACTGCTCTAACCATTTTCGCATACGTCGAATCACTTGGAATCATACTTAATCCAGTTTGAAGAACTTCGTTTATTGATTGGGCAGAGAAAGCGTTGGAAATACAGGCTGCCATAAATCTCGCTCCATATAGACCATTCAAATCATGTGAAACACTTGCGGCAACTTCCGCATAATGTGCCGCTTTTTCTATAGCATCAGGAAAGATTAACCCCCAGCTGTCAATAAAAATTTGTCCGCCAATTTGTTCAGCCATGACCACACCATTCACCTTGGCCGAACCGGATTGCGGAGCTTTTATCCCTTTTTGAAGGTTTGTGAACGCTCGATGCTCTGTACTGATATCTTCTCCGCCCCACCAAATCATTCCGATTCCTTCACGGCAATAATTCATCCAGGTTTTCCCTACATCCTCCGCATCAATCTCTCTATCCTTCGCTTCATCATACAATGATCTGATAAAAAAAATCGGACCATTTGCATCATCATCTGCTGAAAACGTCTTATAGTCTTTTACATACCCTTTTATCTCGCCGTGGACCTGTTGGATTCTTTCTGCCGTCCACTCTAATGGTTCAAGAGGTGCACCTAGTCTAATTCCGCTGTTCATACCCAGTACACCAGCATATAGCTTTTCTATATATCTCTCAGGAATCATAAAATCCCTCCCGTGCACATCTGCAGCCTTAAAATAGCCCTCTTCTTTTTTCATTCAATAAAATGTCTTTTCTAATCATGCTTTCAGCAACATTTGCAAATTGCACAGCTAACTCTTTATAATTCGTTTTATTTACAGTTTCAAGCAGCTGTTTATCACTGTTCTTTATAACGGAATCCCCGTACATCGCCCCAAGTATGACCCCAATCATGACACCAATTGAATCAGTATCCCTGCCTGAATTGACGCCATCGTAGATAGATCGGTAATATTCCCCGTTATTTAATACAATAAAGGCAAGTGCAATTGGCAGTTCTTCAATAGAAAATACTCTGCTGGGTGTATAGTGATTCGCAGGGATACCCAGCTTCTCACTGTTACGAGTAACATCATCCTTCATAGGCGAATAGACTGCAAGAATACCTTTGAACACTTCCATTACTTCATCCATGTCAACTGCACGGGTTTGTAGTTCTCTTGCTGCACATGATAG
>NZ_JAZVJO010000026.1:0-1733 GCF_059453735.1 Peribacillus sp.
AATGCAGAGGGATCCCCCGATAATTCCAAGTATTGTTCCGATGATAAAACCGCCCATGGCACCCATAATGGATAGAATGGCTGAAAACATAATCATAATACCTAGCAATGTCGATAAATGAGGCATGATATAAGATAAAATTGCACCAATCAATACGGTTCCGCCGAGGAAGAATCCAACAAACACCATCGTCCCAGGAACAGCTGCCACCTCAAGAAGCTGAAGAGGAACATAACAGATGAGTAAGCCAGAAAGGAGAGCAAGTGTTGCTCCCCAAAAAGGCCGTGTGATCTTCCAATTACGGAATCGCTGTCTTTTAGTCATATATCGTGTATTATTCATGATTCATCATTCCAATCCGATATTTGGTAATAGATTATTCTTATAGTTTTTCAAAATAAACTTTCATGCCTGGAAGAGAAAGAGATTCTTGATAGAGATATAGTGTTTTTAATGTGGCATTCTCCAGAATGATTTTAGGGGCTTTTTGAGTAAATTCTTCCGCAATCTTTTCTTGTGGGTCCTTAATATCCCCAACATAGTTTTCTTGCATAGTCAGCTTTTCAAATCTGGCATTCCCGTCAATAGTCGTTGCTTTTTGAATCAACCCTTTAATTTTCACGTCGGCTTTTGGGTCAGATTTAACTACAACCCGAACCCCTAAAGCAGGGACATCTTTCGTAATGACCAAGCCATTGATTGTTACTTCATCAATATGGTTGACGGCAACAACTGCTCCATTTTTTGCTTTTGCTGTATCAGCCAATCCGCCCAATAGTTTAAAGTTTGTACCTTCCAATCGGTCGAATCTAACATTAAATTCACCGAAACCACTGAGTGCGGCAGCATAAACAGTTCCGCTGAGGCCAAAATAAGTTAATAATCCTCCAAATAATAAAAATCCGCTAAGTAGTGCAATCCAAAAGCTCTTTTTGGCCGTGTGCCCCCCCATTTGGATCATTTCTGCCGTGTTCATCGATCATCCTCCTCTTTCTTCCCTGAAAATTAATTAGAAGGGTGGAAGAGCTTACAATAAATCGGACAATTATGGTAAGCGCTTTCACATTTCTGTAACAATTTTATTCCCTTTTTACTGAATCGGGAATACCTACATTTGTAGCTAATTTCATTTTAATCCTGCTTAAGAATGATAATCTTGTCGAAATGGCGCGAATATACAAGAATATACATTTGTAGAAGGAGTTTATTTCTTATGAGAAGAATACTATTAATAGAATAATCCGTGAAGGCGAGGTGGAAGGTAGTGTCTGAATCATTAAATAATCATATGAATTCCTTGTTAACTAAGGCGATTAAACTGTTGGCAGAGTATGAGGATGAGATTGTCCTAGAATGGAACAATGTGCAGGATGAGCTGGCTGAAATTAGTGTGAAATATACAGATACCTGCAGGTTTATTAAGGAGCGCTTAGTCTCTTATATGAGTTCGAGCAGGTATGGAGTCGAAGTCCATTCGATTTTGAATAGAATGAAAGAGGATTCATTAGACTACTTTCCCTATCAACCTGCGGCAGAAAGAATTATCCACATATTAAACCTCATGGAGAATGCTACCCATAAGGTTTTAAAAGAACATATTAAGTTCTCCTCTCACTTGCATCCATCTATTCATTATTTGTTCAGTAAAATCAGTGAAGTACTTGTCTATTTAAATGAGCATGAAAAAATCAGCCTAGAACTATTATGCGAGCGGCTGATTAATCAAGAGGAGC
>NZ_JAZVJO010000027.1:0-17372 GCF_059453735.1 Peribacillus sp.
TCTTCAAAAACTTGCGAAGGACTTCTTTCTTATTGTAATGTTTCATGGTAAGCCCATTTTATTCGTCATACATAATTCGTCATTCCATGCTGGGTGAGTATAAGGTCGAATTAACAATGACAGCGATCAACCGACAGATACCGTTTCAAACCTATGTCCTCCCCTTGGTGGACCGCATCTCACCCTTACCATATTTGAGAAGCACTCTGTTTTTTCTTGTAAAACATGAAAAAATTGTTGTTTTTATATATAATGAAATTAGTAATTGAAAATGAATAGGAGAGATTAAGAATGATTTTTAAAGTTTATTATCAAGAAACCCTTAAAGAGGCAGCCGTGCGTGAGCATACTCGTACCATATATGTTGAAGCGGATTCAATACGTGAGGCTCGTCTCAAAATTAAGGACCAGCCTTATAACGTAGAATATGTTGAACCCGTAACAGGTGCATATTTCGAGTATGAAAAACAAAATAATCCAGATTTTAAAGTATTGGAGCTAGGATAATTTATGAAATTCGTTAAAAATGACCAGACGGGCGTTTTCGCATTAGGCGGACTAGGCGAGATCGGTAAAAACACATACGCAGTACAATTTCAAGATGAAATTGTCATAATTGATGCAGGAATCAAATTCCCTGAAGATGAGCTTCTTGGAATTGATTACGTAATTCCAGATTATAGTTACTTAGTTAAAAATGTTGATAAAATTAAAGGCTTATTTATCACGCATGGTCATGAAGATCATATTGGCGGAATTCCTTATCTTTTAAAACAAATAAATATTCCAGTCTATGGCGGTAAGCTTGCTCTAGGTCTTCTTCGTAATAAATTAGAAGAGCATGGCCTTCTTCGTACGACTAACTTGATTGAAATCCAGGAAGATGACGTGATTAAATTCCGGAAAACTTCTGTATCATTTTTCCGGACTACACACAGCATCCCTGATTCATATGGAATTGTTGTTAAAACACCTCCTGGTCAAATTGTTCATACTGGAGATTTTAAGTTTGATTTCACTCCTGTTGGAGAACCCGCTAACTTAACTAAAATGGCTGAAATCGGTAAGGAAGGCGTACTCTGCCTGCTATCAGACAGTACGAACAGTGAAGTCCCTACCTTTACTATGTCAGAGCGTAAAGTCGGCGAAAGTATTGATGACATCTTCCGTAAAGTGGATGGCAGAATCATATTTGCTACATTCGCATCAAATATCCATAGATTACAGCAAGTAATTGAAGCTGCCGTAGCGAATGGCCGTAAGGTTGCTGTTTTTGGACGCAGTATGGAAGCAGCCATTAATATCGGACAAGATCTTGGTTATATTGTTGCCCCTAAGGAAACGTTTATCGATGCACAGCAAATCAATCGACTGCCTGCTAATAAGGTAACGATTTTATGTACAGGAAGCCAAGGAGAGCGGATGGCTGCATTGTCAAGAATTGCAAATGGCACTCACCGCCAGATCCAAATCATTCCTGGAGATACAGTAGTCTTTTCTTCCTCACCAATTCCTGGAAACACAATTAGCGTTTCTAGAACGATTAACCAACTATACCGTGCCGGTGCAGATGTTGTTTCCGGACCACTGAGCAATATTCATACTTCAGGACACGGTGGACAACAAGAACAAAAATTAATGCTTCGCTTAATTAAGCCGAAATTCTTCATGCCAATTCATGGTGAGTACCGTATGCAAAAAATGCATTCGCAACATGCAATTGACTGTGGCGTTCCAGCAGAAAACTGTTTCATGATGGACAATGGTGATGTGTTGGCGTTAAGCGACAAAACCGCTCAAATTGCCGGCAAAATCCCTTCTGGTTCCGTTTATATTGATGGCAGTGGTATTGGCGATATCGGGAATATCGTATTACGTGACCGCCGTATCCTCTCTGAAGAGGGACTTGTTATTGTGGTAGTTAGTATTAACATGAAAGACTTTAGAATTTCAGCTGGTCCAGACATTATCTCGAGAGGGTTCGTTTACATGAGAGAATCTGGTGACTTAATCAGTGACGCTCAATCTCTAATTACTAAGCATTTAAATAAAGTAATGGAACGTAAAACCACTCAATGGTCAGAAATCAAAAATGAGATTACAGATACCTTATCACCATTCCTTTACGAAAAAACAAAAATACGTCCAATGATTTTACCAATCATCATGGAAGTTTAATAGCAGAACAAAAAACCGTTCCCATTGGGAACGGTTTTTTATTGCACGACTTTCTTTTCAAAACGATTAATATCTGTATCTGTACCAATCACGATTAAGATATCATCTTTCTGAATTATATCACCAGCGTGAGGCGAGACAATAATTTCTTTTCCTCGTTTTACTGCCACGATATTAATCCCAAACCTTGCTCGAATATCTAAATCGATAATTGTATTTCCAATCATTTTATCACTTGCCACAATTTCGACGATTGAATGTTCATCTGAAAGCTCTAGATAATCTAGTACATTGGTTGAGACAATTTTATGGGCAATTCGTTTCCCCATATCCCGCTCTGGATGAACAACATGGTCGGCTCCTATTTTTCGAAGCCCTTTTTCATGATAGTCATTTTGTGCTTTAACTGTAATCTTGCCTATTCCCAGTTCTTTAAGCATTAGCGTTGTTAAAATACTGGATTGAATATTGTCTCCAATTGCTACAATCACGTGATCAAAGTTACGTATTCCTAGACTTTTTAATACATTCTCATCAGTTGTATCACCAACTACAGCATGCGAAGCAATTATCGCATATTCATTGACTCGATCTTCATCTAAATCAATAGCGAGCACCTCCATGCCCTCTTCGGCTAGAGCTTTTACAATACTCCCGCCAAAACGGCCAAGGCCAATCACTACAAATTCTTTTTTCACAGTAATACCTCCAGAATTGTATCTGATCAAATAATACCTATTCTAGCACAACGAATTAAAACTTACAGCATTTTGCAAGTCTCATGTGTAATAAATAAAAAACTATGAATGCGTAATCATCAAGATACCCCCTACATGAAAAAACCTACCTGCCTTTTGTTTGGGCAGGTAGGTGAGCTTAACTGATTTGTTGAAGCGTATATTGTGCTTGAACAAGGTTGTAGTAATCACCTTGATGCTTCATTAATTCGTGGTGATTACCCTGTTCAATGATTTCCCCATGATCAAGAACGAAGATGTTATCTGCATCTCTAATCGTAGAAAGCCTATGAGCTATAATAATTGATGTACGACCTTTTAATAGGGTTTTTAGTGCTTCTTGGATTTTAACTTCCGTTTCCGTATCAATACTCGCTGTCGCTTCATCAAGAATAAGTATTTTGGGGTTTGCCAGCAATGCCCGGGCAAAAGATAATAATTGGCGTTCACCCACAGAAAGAATATTTCCCCGTTCTTCTACCTCTGTACCATAATCATTTGGAAGTCTGCTGATAAAGTGGTCTGCGCCCACTGCCTTTGCGGCAGAAATAACTTCTGAGTCCGTTGCATTAGGCCGGCCAAAGCGGATATTCTCCATAATCGTCCCTGAAAAGATAAAGGTATCTTGCAAGACAATACTGATATTTCCTCTAAGACTGTCTACCGATAAATCTCGCACATCAACACCATCAATTTTAACGGATCCACCAGTTGAATCATAAAAACGACTGATAAGGCTTGCGATCGTTGTCTTACCAGAACCAGTATGTCCAACAAGCGCTATTGACTGTCCTGCCTTCATCTTCAAACTAATGTTCTTTAATGCTTGGCGTTTTCCATCATAGGAGAAGTCTACGTGATCAAAGATGATTTCACCTCTCATCTTTTCCAATCGAATAGCATCCTTTCGCTCATCAATCAGCGGCTTCTCATCAATATATTCAAAGATTCGTTCAGACGAGGCCATACCTACCAATAATTGATTGTAGACTTGACCAAGTCTTGAGATTGGTTCCCAGAACATCCCTAGATAAAATGCGAATGAAACAAACACACCGATCGTAATCGTTTCATTCTGAATAAGGTGTGTCCCGTACCAGATCAATACGGCTGTACCAACTGCATTGGTCATCTCCACTAAGGGGCGAAAAACCGCATTCTTTTTCGATGCATCTTTCCAGCTTACAAAATTCTCCTCGTTGACCCCATCAAAGAAGGCCATATTTTCCTTTTCCTGCGTGAAAGATTGTGTAATCCGGATCCCTTGAATGCTTTCATTTAAATGAGAGTTCAATTTAGCTTGTTTAATTCGAACAACCTGCCAGCTTTTGCGGATTTTCTTCCGTAAGCTGGTTGAAATAAAGAACATGATTGGGAGAATAATCAAAATCGCTAGAGTTAACGGTGGACTCAAAATAAAGAGGATGACGATTACTCCAATCAAAAGGACTACATCCATCAATAAATTAATGACACCATTCGTAAAGAGTTCCTGTAATGAATTAATATCATTCATTATTCGGACTAAAATTGACCCAGCCGAACGCTGATCAAAAAACCGATGAGATAAGCTTTGGACATGCGTGAATAAATGCTTACGAAGATCGTATATAACATTTTGCCCTAGTTCATTCATCCATTTTATTCTGAAGATATTGGCCGCATAAGAAACTACATACATACCGCATAAAATGGCAACAAGAAGATAAAGCTGTGAAATGTCTTTATTCTCAATTGCTCCATCAAGCGTATAGACTCCAATTAAAGTGGGAATCACTAATTTAATAGCCGTTGTCAGCAACACCATTAGGATTGCAAGCGGCAGCAGCGTCCTTGAATAAGGTAATATATAACGAAATAAGCGAACCATTTGCTTATAATTAAACGGTTTTTCAATTACTTGATCGGTTGAATATTGAAATCGTTTCAAAACACTTTTTTCTATGTTAGTTTGCTTCATATACTCCCTCCTGCAAGAGAAACCGCTTCTTTATCTTGAAACTGAATATCATAGATTCGTTGATAGGTACCTTTACGCCTAATTAATTGTTCATGTGTCCCTCTTTCACTGACTTTTCCATTATCAAGCACAAGTATTTCATCCGCGTGTTTCAAGGAAGATATTCGATGAGCAATAATAACCGTTGTCCGATCTCTCATAACATCTTTGAGGGCTGCTTGAATTTTGAATTCTGTTTCCATATCCACTGCACTGGTTGCATCATCTAGGATTAATATACTTGGATTAATACAAATAGCCCTTGCTATAGCAATCCGCTGTTTTTGTCCTCCGGATAGTCCCATGCCGCGTTCACCAAGCAACGTGTCGTATTGAGCAGGCAGCTCCATGATAAAATCGTGAGCATCGGCCCGTTTGGCTGCATCAATGATTGCTTCCAACGATGCCTCAGGGTTTCCGTAAGCAATGTTCGCTCGAATGGTTGAAGAGAAGAGAAAGGATTCCTGAAGTACAAAGCCAATATTCTTACGAAGTGTATCAAGCGAATAATCTTTTATAGATTGATTATCAATCCGGATTTCTCCTTCAGTCGGTTCATAAAACCGGGTAATAAGCTGAGTAATCGATGTTTTCCCGCTTCCGGTAGCCCCAATCAATCCAACTACCTTTCCTGGCTTCACCGTAAAAGAGACATCCTCTAAGGCTGCGTCATCATCTTCTGCATATTGAAGGGTTACATGGCGAAAGTCTACTGCACCAAGTAAGTTATCTTTCATAATCGGATTTTGATTAACTTCAATGTGCTTTTCTTCCTCCATAATTTCAAGTAATCTTTCCCCTGATGCTTTAGCCTGCGAGAACATATTAATAACAAACCCTAGATTAATAATTGGCCAAAGAATGTACCCAACGAGGCTATAAAAAGCAACCAATTCGCCATATGTAAGTTGATTACCAATGACCAAATATCCTCCATAAGCTAGTAAAGCAACAACAGAAAGGTTTCCTAACAGCTCCATAAGCGGGAAATACTTTGCCCAAATTCCTGACGTCATAAGAGAGGTTTCTTTATAATCTCTATTTGCCTTGTTAAATTTATTAATTTCAAACTCTTCTCGTGATAATGACTTGACCGTATTAATTCCACTGATATTTTCCTGTACGTTTGTATTTAACTGGCCAAATGATTTTCTGACTTTTCTGAAAGCTGGATGTACTTTTTTATCAAACTGGTAAACTACTACTGCAAGAAAGGGTAGCGTCGCAAGTGTAACAAGCGTTAAGGGAATAGAATAATACATCATCACTCCGAAACAAAGACTTACCATTAAGACAAACCGCAGCAATTCTGAAAAACCATAAGAAAGAAAAAAACGGAAGCCTTCAACATCAGCAGTGAGACGGGACATTAAATCTCCAGTCTTTGCATTGTCATAATAACGAAAGGGTAAATATTGAAGTTTCTCATATAACGAATTCCGTAATTTATATACGGCTGATACACCAAATACGTCTCCATAGTACTGCTGGATAAAGGTTGCCAGCCCTTTCACTCCCATCATTCCAACAAATCCTACTGCTAGGTAAGACACCAACTTATAGTTTTTATTTAGCGCTACCTCATCAATGGTAATTTTTAGTAAGACGGGGTAGATCACTGTTATTGCCGTAGCAATAATAAGGAACAGCAGTGATATAAAAAAGTACCGCTTATACGGCCAATAAAAATCCTTTAACTTTCTTAACGTCTCCATCTATTTGTCCTCCTCTCTTCTGTTAAAAAACCAAATAGAGTATACATAGTTTCGTTCTTCGTTAGAGAACGTATTATCTAATATACCGAGTTTCGAAATAAATTTCTACCTATTTTTTCAAATATTTTATATTTTTTAACAATTAGCATAAAAGAAATTTCTACCTGCTTTCTACCTATACTATTTATTCTTATTAACCTTTATCTTTACTAGCACAGGGAATAATTTAGGTGCGTAGGTTTGAGAGAATTCGAGGAGTCATTACACATAGAAAGGATGTTACAAGGATTGTTTATTCATTTTAAATCTTAATGACCGAATTAATTAAAGACGCCTGCAAGGAAGTCAGCGCAAACAATGAAGAAAGTATATTAAAGGACCAAGCGTCCTCGGTGTTCAAGTATTTGATTCATCAATGGTGATACGGGTTCTAGCTACAACCGTAAACGGTAAGTAAACGGAAATTGAAAGACAGCTACGCGTTGCGATTAAACGAAGCATGGCTAATGAACATCAAAAATTAACATTCTTTTATTATTTAAAAGCGAGTGATAGATAGAATTGGCAAGGGGATCGCAAAATGCATCAGAGTACATCTCAAAGAAACCTCCAGCATAAAGCTGGAGGGTTCTTTGAAGACAATTTTTTTAGAGTGATCCCTTATATGTTAAGTAGCGGGTGAGAAAGGCTATTGCACGTTCTATCGCATTTTCATTTGGATTCAGCCTGGCGCTGTGAAGTCCATATTCTGAGTCCACTCCCAGCCAGAACATAAAGCCTGGTATTTCCTTTAGCATATAGCCAAAGTCTTCCCCTGTCATCGCTTCTTTACAGTGATAGAGGTTAATGTCTTCATCTTTCTCTGCAAATTCAATAAATTCATTGGTTAATTGCGGTTCATTCTGAACCTGATAATACATACATCCATAGTCTATCACAGCTTGACACTGATAACTGATTTCCATTCCCTTTACTAATTGTTCAATTCGCATTTTCACCTTTGCCATGGATTCGGCATTTAGTGTTCGAATGGTTCCTTCCAATCGTGCATTTTCAGCGATAATGTTCTGAACCGTACCGCCAGTAATCTTCCCAATTGTTATGACAGCTGAATCAAGCGGATTTACATTTCGAGAAACTATTGTTTGCAGTTGACTTACTAGTGTACAAGCGGCAACAACCATATCATTGGTTTCATGAGGATAGGCAGCATGTCCACCCTTTCCTTTTAAATCAATAAATAATTCTGAAGTATTGGCGAATAAGAGCCCTTCCTTGATCGCTATTGTACCTACTGGGTACTCTGGTGCAATATGAAGAGCCAGAATCATGTCTGGTTTCCATCTTTCCATCGGTGCCGATTTTAACATAGGCTCGGCACCGCCTGGCCCCTCTTCAGCAGGTTGAAAGATAAAGAGTAAATTATCATTTATTGCCGTATGTACGAAGTGTGTGAACAGCCCTAATGCGATGCTCATATGAAAATCATGACCACAAGCATGCATACGGTCATAATGCTCTGATTGATAGGGTAAATCTGTTTCTTCGACAATAGGAAGACCATCGATATCTGCGCGATAGCCAATCGTCTTATGTGGATTTGTTCCCTTGATTTTTACAAAAATTCCTGTTTTCCACGTTTCTATTTCTAATCGTTCCTGAGGCAGACTGTGTATATAGTCTAAAAGATATTGTTGGGTTTTAACCTCTTTAAACCCTGTTTCGGGAATTTTATGCAGGTCTCTGCGAATTTTCGTAAATGGATTAAGCTGTTCCATATCTTTCCCCCTATAGCGAAAGCGTGGATAACAAGCATCCACGCTTTAATGATATGAATTAATAAAGATCTCTGGCGATTACAGCTGACGTAGCTCTTGCATAATTTCTGTTTTTGATTTAGTTTTTTCATCGATTTGTTTAATTACTTTAGCAGGTATTCCAGCTGCAACTGAGAATGCAGGGACATCTTTGGTGACAACCGCTCCAGCCGCAACTACGGATCCTTCACCAATCGTTACCCCTTCAAGGATAACGGCGTTAGCTCCGATTAATACATCATCTTCAAGGACGACAGGTTTTGCGGAAGGCGGTTCGATTACTCCAGCAAGAACTGCTCCTGCACCTACGTGACAATTTTTACCGACGGTAGCCCGTCCGCCAAGAACGGCATTCATATCGATCATCGTACCTTCTCCGATAACAGCTCCAATATTAATGGAAGCTCCCATCATAATTACCGCATTGTCCCCTATTTCAACTTGGTCGCGAATAATCGCTCCTGGTTCGATACGTGCCTTTACACCCTTCAAATCAAGCGTAGGAATAGCAGAATTTCTGCGGTCATTTTCAACCACAACATCTTCGATTTTATCGTTATCGGTAATGGCCGCACTTATATCAGACCATTCTCCAAATACCACACCAGTGTTACCAGTAATGAACGTTTTAGAAGCCGCTCCAAAATCGATATTCTCTAAATCACCTTTAAGGTATACCTTCACAGGTGTTGATTTCGTACTGTTTTGAATAAACGCAATAATTTCATGAGCATCCATTTTTTTCATATGTACTTCCTCCTCATCAACTATAATAAACAGACTTAAATGTATCAAACATACGCTTGTAAAACAAGAAATATAGTTCTACCAAAAAGAAAGAACTGAATGTTCTAATTTGAATAAACTTATTATAAGTTATTTACTAACCATCCCTTGGCTGCGAATATGTTCTTCAACCACTTCTTTAAAGGCCTGAACTTGCTTCAATTCAAATGATGACTCGTAACCGCAAAGCCATGTATCGCGTTCAATTGAATGATTTTGTCCATCCAGCAATGGAATTTTAAAAATATTTTGATCCTTATCATGTAAGGTAATGGCCGGAAGAATCGCATATCCGATACCATTGAAAACCATTTGCTTACATGTTTCAATTTGATCCACGATAATTGTATTTTTAGGAGTTGTTTGAAACTGGCGATGCCACCAATCCTGTATTTCTTGATAATAATTTGAATCACTTTTAAATTGAATAAACGGCCGATCGGTTTCAAGTACTTGACTTAAATCATTCATTTCCGTATCAACTAGATACAGCATATCCGTAAACAAATGCTGCTTATACCCTTTCCAGTCTGGTGCACCTCTAATTACCCCGATATGAACCTGACCCTCATATAAAGTTTTTAAAATTTCACTGCTCCATCCAGTTATAAGTGATATTTTTGCATATGGATACTTTCTTACGAATTTCTTTAGAACCTGTGGCAGCCAATTTTGTCCGACGATGGAGGCACAAGCAATTTTCAACGTTCCATATACTTCATGATCCATGGCTGTGAGCGTTTCCCTCACTTTTTCTTCCTTTCCAAGGACATCATTTGCAAATCGTATAACTTCCTCACCAGCTGGAGTAAGCGAGAGTCCTTTTTGAGAGCGAAGGAATAACTTTTTTCCCCAGTCATTTTCAATCGTATGAAGTCTTTGTGAAAGTGCTGGCTGCGAAACAAAGAGTCGTTCAGCTGCTTTACGCATGTTTAACTCCTGCGCAAGAACAGATAACATTTGAAACTCTGAAAATGACATCGGTCGTCCTCCTTGATTAGTTTTTCTTATCGATTACAATCATTTTATTAAAATTTTATTATTGAGAGATCCCCGATATAATTAAGTGGAAAAGAGGGATTGATATGACAGAGGCTTTACTTATACTAATTGGATTTACGGCTACCTTTATTGGTACATTGGCTGGCAGCGGCGGAATGATCGGTATGCCAGCCATGCTATTACTTGGTTTCCCCATACACAATGTCATTGCAACAGCTAAATTTTCTAATATTTTCGCATCCTTCTCCAGCTTTTTTGTACTGATTAAACAAAAAGAGTTAACATTTAATGATGTTACTGCCTTAATCCCGTTTGCTCTTTTTGGCGGTCTCATTGGGGGACTACTCGCTAACTCATTTACTGAAAACACAATGAATGTCATAGCCGTCCTGTTATTGGTTTCTGCTTTTATTCTCAGTATCCTTAAGAAACCGCAGGCCAAAGAAACACACAGCTGGTCCCTTCCCAAAAAAACATATCCCGCCCTTTTCAGCATTAGTGTGTATGATGGCATGTTCGGTCCAGGACAAGCCACTCTCCTCATGTATACCTTCTTAAATAGTGGAGCGGCTTATCTTAAATCACTTGCCTTGACGAGATTTCAAACCTTTATCAGCTGTCTTGCCGCATTTATTACTTACTTAGCAGCAGGAAACTTCATCTGGGAAATGGCCATCTTTTATGCACTCGGTTCTCTCGGCGGTGCTCAGGCAGCCATTTTTGCAGCAAGAAGGATTTCCACTGCCTATCTACATCTCATTCTACACTGTGTCACCCTATTACTTATCATTCAACTTATGTACCGCCTTCTTTTTTAATTCAGTCTGCTTGCTTCCTCTCGGTATAAATAAAAGGAATACCATACTCAGTGCGGCAAATAGCAGGACAATTAGATAGACGTTATGCAGTGCGGCAGACAACCCCTCCTGAAGGAGTTGTACGGTTTCATTGGGCAATAACATACGTTCCTCACGATCAAGCAGTTGATTGGCCGAATCAATGGATAAAGGCTCTTCACTTCCTGCATGTTGATTGAGGTACGATTGAAAACTACTGTTCATGACACCTCCTAAGAAGGCAGCTCCTATTGTGTTTCCTAGGTTCCTCATAAACATATTGGATGCTGTTGCAATACCGCGTCGTTCCCAGCTTACTGTACTTTGTATCATAACTATAAACGAAGTAGACGTGAACCCCATTCCTACTCCTACAAAAAAGGATCCAGTAGCTGCATATAAAGGACCAGCGCCGGCAGGCATAAAGGCTAACAGTAAACTGCCGAAAATGAGTGACCCTCCTCCTAAAAGAGAAGTCGCTTTAAAGCCGATTTTCATTAACAGACTTCCAGCGAAGGTTGAAGCAATAGGCCAACCGATGGACATCGCCGTCAGTGTAAAGCCTGCGACTGTTGGTGATCGTTCCATGACACCTTGTACATATGTCGGCAAGAAGCTGGAAAATCCAATCAACATAATTCCTGTTGCCAGTGAGACGATATTCGCGATTAAAATAGAGCGTTCACGCCAAATTTCAAACGGCATCATCGGTTCAGGGGTCCTGCCTTCCTGCCAAATGAAGCAGACAAACGCACTAACACCCAAGATAATTAAACTGATAATCGGAGCAGAAGTCCATTGCCACTCTACGCCCCCCTGAACAAGAATAATCATGAAAGACGAAATCGATACCGTTAATAGTACTGCGCCGCTATAGTCAATGACTGCCTTTTTCTTTTCCACTTTTTCGTGAAGAAAGAACCACAATAAACACATCGAAAGGATACCAAGCGGGATGTTAATCCAAAAAATTAGCCGCCAGGTGACACTTTCAACCAGAATCCCTCCTAGAGCCGGCCCCAAAACAGCCGATATTCCCCAGACACTTGAAAGGTATCCTTGAACCTTGGCACGCTCTTGTTTGACATAGATATCACCAATAATGGTCGATGCCACCGGAGCAATTGCACCGGCCCCAAATCCCTGTATGAACCTAAATAAAATTAATTCATGCATCGAATTAGCAAACCCACATAAGATAGAGCCGATTAAAAAGATAATGATTCCAATTAGTAAGATTGGCTTTCTGCCAAATAGATCAGAAAGTTTCCCATATATCAAAACAGTAACTGCATTCATAAGCAAGTAACTTGAAAACACCCAGCTATACAAAGAAAACCCGCCAAGGTCTCCAACAATTGCAGGCATCGCTGTGGATACGATCGTTCCTTCGATGGCATTCATGAACATTGCCAGCATAACTGCCGCCAGTACGAAGTTTTTCTTTGTGACCTTTTCTCCACTGTTTTTTCTTGCTGTCTGTTGCACTTCGTTCACCCTCTATGTTTTCATTATGTGTTTTTTCCAGAAGGCAAACATAACGCCCCCGTAAAGGGAGCGTTATGTTTTCCTATTTAGCAGCATCTAGAAGATCTCGATTAACTATTTTCAGAATTGCTCTTCTCGTTAAAATTCCTTCAAATATCCCATCTTCATCAACCACACAAACAAAAGGATGATCAATTAAAAGTTCAAGGCCTTTTTTTATTTTATCTTCAATATGAAGACGCGGAATAGTAACAGTCATAATCTCAGAAACTTTTTTGTTTTCAAGTTCCTCGAACTCAATTCGCTGCAGGCCTAAGATAGATTCAAGGATAACCGGTGTACTGATAAGACCGTGTAGTTTATACATTGGGTCTAACACTGGAATGGCTGTATACCCGCTTTTAGTCAGAACCAGCAGGGTATGCTCTAGGTTGTTCGTCACTTGGACGTGCGCAACCCTTTCTGAAGGTATCATCATGTCTTTCACGCTGCATTCGAGTAAATTCCCATCATGAATACCAATCATGTCAAAACTCCTTACCTAATAAAAGTAGTCATATTTTTCTTACAGTTCTAGTGTAACATAGGAAAAGGAAAGATTCTTACTTTGAAATAGAAATTTTGTAACCGTTTCAATGCCATTTCATTACCCTTTACTTACCTGGATGTTACGAAGTGTATACTCACACTCTAAACATTTATAAATCATATTTTGATTGGATTGTGCCGTTATCACTCTATTCAAATCATTTGTTTTGTTGCACAAAGGACATACACATTTAGGCATTTTCATTTTCAGCCCTCCTGCTTTAGGATACAGCAGAAAGTGAAATAAATACCTATTACTAGGATTTCTTAGTCAGATTGGTCTCTATTTTTTCAAGTGTCTGCCGAATGGCAGCTAATTCTCTTTTCGCGAAAATGAGCTCTGCCCACAACAAAAGCACCCCAAAAAATAATAATATCAAAATGAGATATAAACCCATTGCCCACCTCTTTCGAACGTAAGAATTTTGCTAAGGTAATGAACTTGTAAGCTCTTGATTGTTTCAGAAACTCTCCATGTCATCAGAATTATATCTCCGACGGATATGGTCTTTAATTATACCACATGTTTCCAGTAAATAATTTGTTACTATCATCAAAGACAAGCTTAAAAAAAAAACAGCCTGATAAACACCAGGCTGTTTTTCTATTTGTGATACTTTACAGTAAAAGATCAAAGATTTCAATAGTAATCATATCAATATTATCAAATTGATATTTAGAAGACTTGTTCTTATCACTAAACACTTCTAATTCAAACATTTCCGTTTTGCTGAAATATGTAACCTGGCATTTTTTCACTCCATCTATTTCAAAAAAACGCTCTGCAGATTCGGTTTCCTTCGCCTGCTCTTGTAAACTTTTCAATCTGGTAAGAATGCCCTGTAATTGAGACATACTCCCACTCCCTTCTAATAAAACCTATTCGATAGGTTTCACTATATCACAAAAAACTATCCAATAACACGCATGTTTTAATTTCAGAATCTTAAAAAACTTTGATATAATCGGACAGACAACTTTTACACAATAATTAGTTGCCTATAATAAACAGTTATTAGGAGAATTTTGCCCAAACAACCCATGTAAGTATGTTTCATAAATCCTACCTTCAGTGTCAAACAAGAACCATTATGTGCTGATACGGTTTTCTATTCAAGCTCATCAATTTCTTCTATAATAATAAAGCTATTACTTTTATCTGGAGGTTCTGAACAATGAATGACGTAATACTCTATACTCAACCGGACTGCCCGCCATGCAAAATTGTTAAACTGTTTTTTAAAGAAAACAACATTACGTATACGGAAAAAGATATACGCGCTGATTCTGCAGCGATGAATGAACTGACTAAGAAATATGGTTCATATTCAACTCCAACGGTCATTATTAAAGATGAAGTTATTATTGGATTTGAAATAGACAAAATGAAAAAAGCACTATCCATAGACTAAACGTCAAAGTAGAACCCAAGCCCGAAAATTGGGCTTGGGTTCTATTTTAGTAAATATCGTTAACTGTTGAAAAAGCCTGAGATTGAAAACGATTTAAGGAGGTAACAATACTCTGTGAAAGAATAGTAAATCCTAGTGTTTCTGTACTTAATTTTTCCATTGTAGATTTACTGCTTATTTGATCACCCTGGACTTGTTTGTTTTCCTGCTTTTTTTCAGTTTCAAAATTTATTTGATGCACCTTCCACTTTCCTTGTTGCTTGACCAATAGTACTGTTTCAGAATTCGTATAAGTTATCGGACCCTCTGAATGTTCAGCCATATCTTCACTAATCACCAGTTTTTCTTCGTCTTTACTTTTTTCAATGGTTGTATGGTCATTATAGCTAAAGAATGGAATATAGTTTTCTGCTGAATCAGATCCTAAAGTGGCATAGCCGCCATCTACTTTTACAACATTTTCCTTAACAAATTTATTAATCATTTCACTTGTAAAATACGGTTTCAGTTTTTCTTCAATTTCTTGGATGCTTCTTGCTTTCTCACTGATTTCTACCTGTTGATTGAAAGCTTTTTCAAGTGTTGTAAAGACTTCATCTCTATGTATATTCTCAGCAGCAGTTGTCTGGGCTAAGGTAAACAAACTAAATAGGAATACACCTGCAAATAATGCCCTGAATTTATTCATAATTCGCCTCCTAAGTTGTGTTGGAACGGTAAGTTATTAATTATGTACCCGCTTGTCTAGAAGGCAAACGTCTTTCTTTCAGGTTCTCTAACACGGTGGGTTCCATGAAAGGATAAAAAAACTTGCAGGGTTTATCCTGCAAGTAGAAAAGTTATTTAAAGACATAATAAAAAATAAAGCCGGCCACTACTACTGCAGCAAGAATTAGTGCAAGAAAAATTGGATTTAATAAATAAGGGTGTTCATGAGCAGACCCTTCAATAGAGGGGTCCAGTTCTCTTTTTTTATCTTTTTGTGTCTTCAGTACCACTAGGCTATAGTAAAGGGAATATAGAATAATGATGACTACTAAGATGCATAAAATCCAAATAAACGTACTCAATGATTACTCTCCCATCATTTGTTTCCAATAGCTTGACACTTGATACCAAACTTTATGCATCAAAGGGCTGATTATAATAAGTCATCATTTTCATACAAATAATCATACGAAAGGTCGATAAATAAATAGCTGTTATGATCGAGTGGGAAGGAGAACGTTCGAATGGTTTCCCCTGATTCGATATCACTATATAAATCAGATAATATTCCTTTTTTTTCATGCTTCATCTCAACAATATTTTCAAGAAAATAAGGACGCCAGCTCCAGTTCTTCCCCATATATGTTTCTTGTACAATCCACTTTCTTTCTTTTTTCAGGATATTTGGTGATATTTGAAAACCTTCTTCGTTACATATATAAAGACGGAAGGACATTGATTCAATTTTTTCGGCCAGAGTATGGAGCCATTCTCCATAGCCGGCAGTTTTTTTGTGTTTAGCCATAAAGGACTTCATGTCTTCATTAAATTTATTGGTTAATCGGTAAACATTTTCCAACTTTTTCATTTCTAGAGTGATAAAACCACGACATTCTTTTTTGAAATTTTCGCGTAATATATCCCGGTCAACCAGCTCTAGTTCAGGCTTTGCAAGCAAAAACCCTTGATAATAGCGACCCCCGTTTTTCCATGCATACCTTAATTGGTATTGGCTCTCGATATGTTCAAACAGCAGATTAGCCCCGATTTTTCGCGCTAAAAAGCTTAAAGAAAATAGAATGACCTGAGTAACTTCACCGCTCGTTTTTCGCAGCTGTTCTAAATTCACCTTTACAATATGCGGTGATATCTGTGCAATTCGATCCATTTTGCTTTCCGCCCCAATATGATCAAGCGCAATCTTAATGCCAAACGTTTTATAATATGACAGTACATGCTGCAATGAATCCAGAATCTCCTCATAATCGGTATCAGTTAGTTCGAGAACAATACGTGAAGCGGCATCACCCTGAAAATATTTTTGGATAATGGATAAAAATTCTTCTCCGTGATCAAACATCAGCAAATTGGGATCTCGATTAATAAAGATTAAAAAATCTCCTTCTTTAGCCGACAGTACAGCTAAAGCTTGATCAAGTAAATAATTATCCACTTCATTTCGATACTCCATTGGAATTTTGCTATCAAGGAAAAACGGCCCTAGGCTCTGATAACCGGTTTCTGTTTTATATCGGCCTAATATTTCAAACCCTGCCACACGATGCTCATCAGCACTAAAGATAGGTTGAAAAAAAGGCTGGACCCGGTCAAGGTTAGCTAGTATATCTTCTGAATTCAAGACGTTCCCCCCTATCATCATCTCTACATAAAAAGTATATCATTAGTTGACGTGTACGAAAATTCAAAAAAAATGATAAAAAAAAACCGTACCATAAAGGTACGGATTTTTTCGGTCCGCCCTTTCCCTTAAAAAGGGAAAAAGATCGGGATCGTCACAATTACGATAAGACCAATTAAGACTTGCATTCCTATTCCAACAATGGCAAAGTCTTTATAATTATAGTCACCAGCTGTCATTACCAGTGCATTTGTTGATGATGCTCTTGGGGTAGAAAACGGCAGAGCCGCAGCTACTGTTACACTTACTAAAATAGGTACTGGACTATAATGCATGTTAACTGCCACAGTAAATGCAATAGGAGCTATAAACATTGTTATGGCAATATTGGAGACAAATTGAACACCAATCAAGGTTATAATATAGAGTAATGCTAATAAACTATAAGGACCGGCATCTCCAATGAT